>MGRY01000205.1 GCA_001799045.1 Deltaproteobacteria bacterium RIFCSPLOWO2_02_56_12
GAACGGAACTTCCCGGCGAGGAGGCACTGAAGCGAAGGGATAGAGGGGGTCCCTGTTGGTTTGTCAGGCTCGGGCCGGGCTAGAATCGTATCACGGCGGCGCCCCACGCAAAGCCGGCGCCGAAAGCATTGAGCAGGACGATATCGCCAGGACGGATACGACCTTCCCTACGGGCTTCGTCCAAGGCCACAGGGACAGAGGCGGCAGAGGTGTTGCCATACCTATCCACATTGACCATTACTTTAGTCATGGGGACTTTAAGACGCCCCGCCAGGGCGGTAATGATTCTGAGATTCGCTTGATGGGGAATGACCAGAGAAACTTCGTCAACCTTGACTTCGGCTTCATCCAGGGCCTCGCGGCTGATCTCCTCCATGGAGCGCACCGCGACCTTAAAAACCTCTTTCCCGTTCATAGCGATGGTGTGCTCGTTTCTCTTAACGCTCTCCAGGCTTGCAGGTTTGAGAGAGCCGCCGGCGGGGACGTAAAGAGTCTTCACATAGGAACCGTCGGTGCGCAGCCTCGTGCTGAGGATGCCGTGCGCGCCGTCGTGAGAAGCGCCAAGGACCACGGCGCCCGCCCCGTCGCCGAAGAGAATACAGGTGCCACGATCCTTCCAGTTGAGTAGCCGGCTCAGGGCGTCCGAGCCGACCACGAGGGCGGTGCGGATCCTGCCTGTCCGAATAAAAGAGTCGGCAATGGCCAGGGCGTTGAGAAATCCGCAGCAGGCGGCGTTCACGTCAAATGAAAAAGCCTTGCGCACCCCCAGCATATCTTCGAGGACACAGGCAGAGCTGGGAAACGGATAATCCGGCGTGACCGTCCCCATGATGATCGCCTCCACATCCTTCGCCTCCAAACCGGCGTCTTTCAGAGCCCGCACCGAGGCGCGGTAGGCCATGTCCGCATTTCCCTTGCCTTCTTCTAAAATGCGCCGTTCTTTAATTCCAGTGCGCGTCGTAATCCATTCGTCACTGGTATCCACCAGCTTTTCCAATGCCGCGTTGGTAACCACCTGCGCAGGAAGTTCGGAGCCGGTGCCCAGGATCACCGCCCTCGGATGCGAACGCCTCGTTCGACTGAGGCTCACGAACGTCATGCAACCCTCCGGAAAACGACACAGGCGTTGGTTCCTCCAAAACCAAAGGAGTTGGAAAGGACCACCTTGATATCCACCTTGCGCGCCTCATTCGGGACGTAATCCAGGTCGCACTGGGGATCAGGAGTCTCATAATTAATGGTAGGGGGAATAACCCCATGACAAAGGGCAAGGACAGAGAAGACCCCTTCGACCGCGCCGGCAGCTCCCAGCAAATGGCCGGTCATAGATTTGGTGGAGCTGATTGGAACTTTGTAGGCCCGCTCGCCGAATATTTTTTTAATCGCCAGCGTTTCATTGATATCGTTGTATTCGGTGGAAGTTCCGTGGGCGTTGATGTAATCGATTTCCTCCGGCGGAATCCCGGCGTCTTTCAAAGCCAGCGCCATGCAGCGCGCAGCTCCCTCGCCTTCGGGCGCAGGCGCAGTAATGTGGTAGGCATCGCCGTTTGCCCCATAGCCGATAACCTCGGCATAGATCTTCGCTCCTCTCCGGACGGCCTTCTCCCTCTCCTCCAGAATTATCACGCCCGAACCCTCTGCAATCACAAAGCCGTCACGGTCTTTTTCGAAAGGTCGGCTTGCCTTCTCCGGCTCATCGTTGCGCGTAGAGAGCGCTTTCATAGCGCTGAATCCTCCCACGCCCAGAGGCGTAATGGCGGATTCCGCGCCGCCGGCGATGACCGCGTCCTGAAGGCCGCGGCGGATCAAATGAAATGCCTCGCCGATAGCGTGGTTCCCTGAGGCACAGGCGGAGGTAGGAGTCCAGTTAACTCCTTTGGCGCCATGGCGAATGGCGATATGGCCTGGAGCCAAGTTGGAGATCACTTTGGGAATGAAAAAGGGCGAGATTTTGCGCGGGCCCCCTTCGAGGTAAGCCTTGTTGTAGTACTCGATGGTCTCGATCCCGCATAACCCCACTCCGATGATCACGCCGACCCGGTCCGCTTCTTCGGGGGCTATCTTAAAATCACCATCCTGTGCCGCCATCTGGGCCGCAGCGACACTGTACTGGATGAAGAGATCCATCTTCTTGATCTCTTTCGTCTCGATAAAATCTTCAGCGCGAAAATCGGGCACCTGACCGGCTATGCGCGTGGCAAAAAACTCCACGTTGGGAAAGCGGGTAATCGACCTGATGCCAGAGCGACCGGCCACCAATGCCTCCCAGTTTTTTTCAATGCCTATGCCCAATGGGGTGACCAGCCCAAGGCCGGTCACCACTACTCTGCGTTGATTGGATTCCGTCACTGCCCAACCTTTCTTAAGGTCTTAAGGAAACCTATAGATAAACTAGTCTGCCCGGAGCGTCAATACCATATCCTCGCTTCGCTCGGAATCTCACATCTCACATTCCAGATTTCAGATCTGAGATTTGAGATTTGAAATTTGAGATCGCGAAGCGGTTACCAGTATTTCTCTTGAAAATTTAGGACCTTGTGAATCAGCGGCTGAATCATCTCCCCACCTATCCCAATAGACGGGTCGTCTACCCTCTCCCCTTTCATCCGCCGGAGCACGGCAATGACTGAATTCTTAAGGGCCTTGAGATCATACCCCCCTTCGAGGAGAAAGGCGATCTTGCCTCCCGCATACCTCTCCGCGAGGTCGAGGAGCATAGCCGCCATGGCGCCAAAGCCCTGCTCGGTCACATTCATCGCTCCAAGCGGATCGCTCCGGTGAGGATCAAATCCGGCTGAGACAAGAATCCACTCCGGTTGAAACTTCTCGCCGACCGGCGCCACGATCTCCTTAAACACCCGGAGGTATTCCTCATCGCCGCAGCCCGCGGGAAGAGGGATATTGACCGTAAACCCCTCGCCCTCCCCCACACCCGCCTCCTCCACCGAGCCGCTCCCCGGATAGAAAGGGAATTGATGGGTGGAAAGATAGAGAACCGACGGGTCCCGGTAGAATGCGTCCTGGGTGCCATTGCCATGATGGACATCCCAATCGATTATCATAACCCGCTTCACGCCGTAATGGAGCTTCAAGTGATGGGCGCCGATGGCCACCGTGTTAAACAGGCAGAACCCCATGGCGCGATCCCTGAGCGCGTGATGGCCGGGCGGGCGGACCAGGGCAAAGCCGTTGCGAAACTCGGCGGCGGCAATAAAGTCTAAGAGCTTCAAAAAACCGCCGACAGCAAGCAGGCCTACCCCAAAAGAGTCCCTGCAGGTCACCGTGTCGCCGTCCAGGGCATAGCGGTTCTTCTCAGAAGTGGACCGGACGAGCTCAATGTACTCCCTGCTGTGGCAAGGTTCGATTTCATCCCTGGATGCCGCTCTGGGAGGCAGGAGTTGAAAGCTCTTTGCCTCCAGCTCCCCTGGGAGATCGAGCAGGATCTTCAGGCGCTCGGGCCGCTCCGGATGAAAATGGCCGGGGTCATGCTTCAGGTAATCCGGATCGATGACTACTGCGGAACGAGGCATAATAAAGTTTTTTACCATGCTGAGGCAACTTCTGCAAAGCCGACAACCACTTCGCATCCCCCTATTGCCTCCCGCCAAGAAATGGAATAGCTTACACGCGGAGGTAAGCCATGTTCGGCATCGGCATGCCGGAGCTCATCCTGATCTTGGCGCTCGCCCTGATCGTCCTAGGGCCTAAGAGGCTCCCGGAGATCGCCCGGGCGTTAGGGAAGGGGCTGGCGGAGTTCCGCCGCACCACAGATGAATTAAAGGAGGAGCTTCGCCAAGTGGAGCATGAGATCGAAGAGTCTTCTTCACAGGTCGATAACGAGCCTGCCATAGCAAAAAAGACCGAGAGTCCGCCTTCACCCACGCCCACCGCGAGCCCGGCAGCGCAAGAGAGTGAAAAGAAACCAAGCTAGAGACCGGAAATCAGATGACGCCCGGATGCCCTTTACCGGACATCTGGAGGAGCTGCGCTCCTGCCTAATCATATCTTTCGTGGTGGTGGCAATCACCTTCCTCATCTCCTTTGGCTTTGTGGAGGCGATTTTTTCCTTCCTTACCGCCCCCCTGCGCAGCGTGCGGGCGCCCGGTCTCACTCTGATCGGCACCGGGGTCTCCGAGGCCTTCTTCACCAAGCTTAAGGTCGCCTTTATTGCTTCGTTTTTTTTGTCTTCCCCCGTCCTTCTCTGGCAGGCCTGGAGGTTTGTCGCGCCCGGTCTCTACGAGCACGAGAAGCGCTATGCCCGCCGATTTGTTCTCTTCGGCACGCTATTCTTTCTTCTCGGAGCTTGGTTCTGCTACGAAGTGATCTTTAAGGTAGGCTACGGTTTTCTTCTCCGACGTTATCAGGCGATCGATGTCCGGCCGGCCATCAGGATCGGAGAATATCTTTCTTTTTCGTCCAACCTCCTCCTCGCCTTCGGGGTGATCTTCGAACTTCCGGTCCTGGCATTCTTTTTAACACGCATCGGTCTCATCGACCACCGCTTCCTCATCCGCCAATTCCGCTACGCCATCCTGCTCATCTTCCTTGTGGCAGCCATTCTCACCCCGCCCGAAATCCTCTCTCAGATTCTCCTCGCCCTGCCTCTCACGCTACTCTACGGCGCCAGCATTTTAGTGTCGTACTTGGCCGGAACAAAAGACAGAGAATAGTTTTGAATTTTTAGTTTTGAGTTTTTAGTTACCGGCAACTCAAAATTAAAAACTAAGAACTAAAAACTGAATTGGGGGAGTTTACTTATTCTCGTTATTGGTGTTGTCTTCGTTGATGAAAACGGCGGCGGTGAAAACCGTGGTCCAGAGCCCGTCCTTATTGCCTATCGCGGACTGGGTGATGTTGGATGTTCGGACAATCTTTTCCGACATTTTGAAAATCTGTTCGCGCTCGTCCCAGGCGGTATCAGGATTGAATTCAATCCCGAGCGTGGTCGCGAGCATACTGGCGGCCAGATCCTCAGCGTACTCTCCGGCCTTCTCATCGGTTTCGCCAAAGGAGTGGTGCTCGGAAAGATAACCGTACTGGTTCTCGTCGGCAGGAACTGCCACGCCCACCGAGGCCGCAACCAACCGGTTCGGCTCATTGGTGCTTTCGCGATCGTAGACGCAAAAGACAATCTCGCCCGGGCGCAGCAACTTCACTCCCTCTTCCTTAGGTATCCTCTTACACCCTGGCGGGTAGATGCTTGATACCAGGACGAGATTGCAGTGAGCCAGGCCGGCGGTGCGCAGCGCCAACTCAAAAGAGGCGAGTTTTTCCTTGTGGACTCCGACTCCTTTGGTGAAGAAAACTTTGTTGGGAACCATTTATGGATGGATTTATAACACGAAGAAAATAGAGTGACAAGAAAATTTTTTCCGGAAGGCGTTTTTCGGGACGTTATTCCACCACCACAAGGACCGTTCCCGCCTCTAAGGCGTCTCCCGGCTTCACCCGGACTTCTTTAACCTCGCCGGCGATCGGACTGCGGACCTCATTCTCCATCTTCATGGCCTCGACGATTACCAGTCCCTGCCCCTTATCGACCCTGTCCCCCTCCCCTACCAGAACCGCGATGACCTTTCCGGGCATGGGCACCGACACTTCCTGCCGTCCCTGGAGCTGGATCCCCGCCTGAAAGCCGCCCAAACGCATGTGCCGCTCGTCGACGAGCTGGATATGGTAACTCCTCCCATCGACCAGAACCCTGTACTCGTCCTCTGAGGTGTCCACATCCACCTCAAAAGAGCGGTTCTCCACGATCAGAGAGTAGTTGGCAAGGCCGGTTTTCTTTCCGTCTACCAGGAATTCGTTCCCCTCGACCGCGACGCGGTAGAGCGACTTGCCGACCTCCTCGATCTCGACGGTGTAGGTCCGTTCCCCTAATTTGGCGATAAAGGCCATAACCCTTTACTTCAGCGCATTGCAAAATGAAAACTGCAAAGTGCAAAAGTCAAAATTGCCGCCCCCTTTCACTTTAAATTTTTCAATTTTCAATTTGCATTTTACCTTGATTGTTAACCCCTTGAACCCCTCAACGTTTTATTTAACGCTTCCAACTTTTTCCGGAAAAGCCGGATGCCGGCCGCAGCGACGCCCTTCTCCCTGCCTCACGCCAGTTCGATTTTTCCGCGGCGCCCTTTTCCAGGAGCCGAAGGGCCCGTTCCTGTTCACGGTGCAATGCGGCGATGGCCGCAGAGGCCAGGGCGATATCCTTGTGAGGATAGATCTCCTCTTTGCGCATATAACGGTACTCATCATCGATGAAGCTGGTGTTAAAATCTCCCGCCATAAAACGCGGGTGGCGGAGAATCCATTGGTGGAACGGGATGTTGGTTTTGATTCCCCGGACCTGGTATTCGCGCAGCGCCCGACGCATGCGGAGGATTGCCTCGACGCGATTTTCCCCCCAGATGATGAGCTTGGCGATCATCGGGTCATAGTAGATGGGCACCTCGGCTCCTTCATAGACCCCGCAATCGTTCCTCACCCCCAGCCCCTCGGGCAACCGGAGTCCGTCAATCTTACCCGGGCAGGGCATGAAGTCATTCTCCGGATCCTCCGCATAGATGCGGCACTCAATGGCATGCCCTGTCGGGCTGATATGGCGCTGGCGCCAGGGGAGATTGGCGCCATCGGCCACCTCGATTTGAGCCTTGACCAGGTCGATGCCCACGACCCCTTCTGTGACAGCGTGTTCCACCTGAAGGCGGGTGTTCATCTCCAAAAAGTAAAAATTCTTATCTCGATCAAGAAGGAATTCCAGCGTTCCGACTCCGACGTAGCCGACCGCGCGCGCGCCTTGAATGGCGACTCTGCCGATGCTGCGCCGCATCCGGTAATCCAGCGCAGGGGCGGGACATTCCTCAATGATCTTTTGGTGGCGCCGCTGGATGGAACATTCACGATCATAGAGGTGCACCACCTTACCGTACTGATCGGCAAGAATCTGGACCTCCACATGACGTGGCCGATCGAGATATTTCTCGACGTATAGTCGAGGGTCGCCAAACGAGGATGCCGCCTCGGAACGGACCGCACGATAGGCCGAAGGGACCTCGCGCTCGGAGCGGACCAACCTCAGACCTTTGCCCCCGCCGCCGGCAACCGCCTTTAACATGAAGGGGTAGCCGATGGTCTGCGCGACTCGAACAACCTCCTCCTCGGAACTCAGAATCCCATCTGACCCCGGGACCACAGAGATGCCGGCCGCTTTCATAATCGCCCGCGCCTTTACCTTATCTCCCATCTGCTCGATAACTTCAGGCGACGGTCCGATGAAAACGATTCCATTCTCGCCGCAACTGCGGGCGAACTCGCTGTTCTCGGCCAAGAAACCGTATCCCGGGTGGATCGCATCAGCACCGGTTTTCTTGGCCACCTCAATGATCCGATCTATGGACAGGTAGCTTTCAACGGACGGCGGCGGACCGATGGGATAGGCGTAATCGGCATACTTGACATGCAGGGAGTCGCGGTCGGCCTCGGAGTAGACCGCAACGCTCTCGATGTCCAGCTCCCGGCAGACGCGGATAATCCGAACCGCGATCTCTCCCCGATTAGCGATTAAGAGGCGCTTAAACATATCTTAGCGGTCAGCCGTCAGCTATCAGCTCCGGATTCGGAATTCTTGTTTCTAGCTGAAAGCTGACGGCTTCTTTGCTGATGGCTATTATAGCGGTATATTCCCATGCTTCTTTGGCGGGTTTTGGTCTCGCTTGTTCTTTAACATTTCCAGGGAGCGAATCAATACGGGGCGGGTCTCTTCGGGATAGATCACGCCATCCACGTAGCCGAGTTCGGCGATCTTAAAGGGATTGGCGAAAGTCTCGCGGTAGTTTGCCGCCAGTTCCTCTCTGGCTTTGGCCGGATCCTGAGCTTTCTCTAACGCCTCGCGAAAAACGATATTGGTCGCCCCCTCAGGTCCCATGACGGCGATTTCCCCGGTGGGATAGACCAGATTGATATCCCCCCTGAGATGCTTGCTCGACATCACGATATAGCCCCCGCCGTAAGCCTTGCGCGTGATCACGGTGATTTTGGGAACGGTCGCCTCGGCATAGGCGTAGAGCAGCTTCGCCCCATGGCGGATAATGCCGTTGTACTCTTGCGCCGTGCCAGGCAGGAAGCCGGGCACGTCGACGAAGGTTACCAGCGGGATGTTGAAGCAGTCGCAGAAGCGGATGAAACGGGCGGCTTTGACCGACGCGTCGATATCCAGGCAACCCGCCATCTGGGCCGGCTGGTTGGCGACGATGCCCACCGATCTTCCGCCTAGCCGGGCAAAACCGACTATGATATTGGGGGCAAAGTCGCGCTGCACCTCGTAGAAATAACCATCATCAACAACCGCACCAATGAGCTCCTTCATATCATACGGTCGGTTCGGATTGTCCGGGACGAGATCCTTGAGTCTCTTGTCATGCCTCGACGGATCGTCATCAGTCGGATGGAAGGGAGGCTCTTCTTGATTGTTGCTCGGGAGAAAACCCATGAGCTCCCTGATCATCAGGAGACACTCCTTTTCGCTCTCGGCGGAAAAATGGGCCACTCCGCTCTTGGCGTTGTGGGTCTCGGCTCCTCCCAACTCCTCTTTCGTGACCTCCTCGTGGGTGACTGTCTTGATCACGTCCGGGCCGGTGATAAACATGTAGCTATTGGTTTTGAGCATAAATATAAAATCGGTGATGGCCGGAGAATAAACCGCTCCGCCGGCGCAGGGTCCCATGATAGCGGAGATCTGCGGAATCACTCCTGAAGAGAGAACGTTTTTTAAAAAGATATCGGCATAACCTGCCAGGCTCACGACCCCCTCTTGAATGCGCGCGCCTCCGGAATCGTTGATCCCTATGATCGGGGCGCCGTTTTTCAGGGCCATGTCCATAACTTTACAGATCTTCTCCGCTACCACCCCGCTCAAGCTACCGCCGAAAACAGTGAAATCCTGAGAATATGCGTAGACCAGCCTGCCATCTATGGCCCCGTAGCCGGTTACCACCGCATCTCCCGGTATCTTTTTTTTCTCCATGTCGAAGTCCGTGCAGCCGTGCGTCCGCAACCGATCGAGCTCGACGAAGCTCCCGTGGTCAAGAAGGATATCGAGCCGCTCCCGCGCCAGAAGTTTTCCCTGTTCATGCTGGCGCCGGACCTTATCATCCCCCCCACCGGCATTTGCCTGCCGGTTCAGGTCGCCAAGCTTCTGCAAATTGTCTTCTAATGCCATGATAAATTTCCTCTCCCTAATAGAGGGAAGATCAAGTCCCGGCATCATAACAAACGGACCTCATCTGTCAACACTGTGAGGCTCTTCTTTAACTGCTTATACCTTGAACTTTTATAGCAAAATTGCTAGGTTAGGTTTCCTTGACGAGGACTTTTCGGCTAAAACCCCTAACGTGGCGCCTGTAAACATAAAAGCCAGCGATCAATCCGGGCCGTTTCGCGCCTCTCTTAAAGGAAGGGAGGCCTTGCTGATTGTTTCCGCCAGCGAAACGGACGCCAATATGCTTTACGCCACCTCCTTCTTTGCCCCGGATCCTTTTATTCTCCTTCAATACCGTGGCAGAAAGTGCCTGGTCATGAGCGACCTGGAGATTGACCGCGCCAGGAAACAGGCAGAGGTGGACCGGGTTCTATCTCTCTCGCTTTATCAGGCGCGGCTTAGAAAAATCGGCACAGCCAACCCCACGACAACGGACATAGTGGAAATGATCTGCCGCGAAAAGGGGATAGGCTCCCTTGCCGTCCCGGCCAATTTTCCCGCCCTGCTTGCCGACGAGTTGAGATCCAAGGGTTTCGTCCTGCAGGTAAGAAAGGATCCTTTCTTTGCCGCGCGGGAAAGAAAAAAGGCTGAAGAGGTGAAAAAAATCCGTGATTCGCTAAGGGTTGCAGAACTTGGGCTCGATGCCGGGATTCAGGCCCTGAAAAAGGCGAAGATCGGCCGCAACCGCTATCTTTACCTGGACGGCTCCCGGCTCACCTCCGAGAAGATCAAGACCATTGTCAATACAACCATCATGGCCCAGGGATGGGTGCCGAGCCACACCATCGTCTCGTCAGGAGACCAGTGCTGTGACCCTCATCATGAGGGGAGCGGACCGATTAAATCCAATACCTCTATTATATTCGACATCTTTCCCCGCTCCCAGAAAACAGGCTATTTCGGCGACTTGAGCCGCACTGTGGTCCGTGGGCAGGCCTCTGAGCAACTCAAGAAAGCCTATGTGACCGTACAGGCGGGGCAGGAGGTAGCCTTTCGCATGATCCGGGACGGCGCCGACGGAAAAGAAATCCACCAAAAGATCCTTGCCCTCTTCGAGCAGAGGGGTTTTCCTACCGGCAAGACCAACGGCAGAATGCAAGGTTTCTTTCATGGCACCGGTCATGGCCTGGGTCTTGATATCCATGAACCGCCGCGGATTGCCGCCAGCCCGGCTACGCTCAGGACCGGTCATGTCGTGACGGTCGAACCAGGGCTTTACTATCTTGGGATGGGCGGCGTGCGTCTGGAGGATGTCGTTGTAGTGACTCCCACCGGCAACCGCAACCTCACCCGCTATCCCCAATTTCTGGAGATTTAACCCTTTGCCCCTTTAACCCTTTGAACCCTTCAACCCTCAAACCCTTTAACCTTTTTTTTAGTGGCGGAAAACCCCGAATCTTTGGCCACAGAGGCGCCGCCGGGGTAGCACCTGAGAACACCATCGTCTCCTTTCAAAGGGCACTACAAGATGGAGCTCCATTTGTCGAGCTGGATGTAAGGGGCAGCAAAGACGGAGAGATAGCGATCATCCACGACGCCACGGTGGGGCGGACCACAAACGGGCACGGTCGAGTAAGCAGACACAGCCTTAAAGAGCTCAAGGTACTCGATGCCGGCTACTGGTTCACGCCAGATGGCGGCAAGAGTTACCCCTACCGCGGGCAAAAAATAGAAATCCCCACTCTCCAGGAGCTCTTTTCCGCCATTCCCCAGGCCAGGGTCATCATCGAAATCAAGCAGGCCCATCCACCAATTGTTAAAAAGGTCTTGGAAATCGTGCGCCAAGAAGGTAAAGAAGAACAGGTCCTGTTGGCCACTGAAAAGGACCAGATCATGAAAGAGATCCGAAGAGAGATCCGGTCCGGGGAGCTGCCTATCGCCACAGGCTTTTCCTACGGAGAGGTGGCGGACTTTATGAGCTGGCTGGCGGGGGGTAGAAAAGCGCCCTACTCCCCCCCGGGGCAGGCCTTCCAGATACCCTGCGAGTACCACGGCATGACACTGGTAAGCGAGCGGACGCTGATGGCCGCCCACGAATTGGCAATAGAGGTGTTTGTCTGGACGGTGAACGATACAGCAGAGATGGCACGGCTTGTGGCTTTGGGAGTGGACGGGATCATCACTGATTTTCCCGCCCGCCTGCGCGACCTGGTGTCAGAAAAGCAGGCATAAACAAAAAAACCTTTTCTATTCCGATGAAAAGAGTAAAATAGGCACCTATGGCAGATTTGGAAAAATCCGGGGGCCCAATCCTGGATAAGAAGCAAGCCATCAGTATCCTCCAGTGGCTGATTGTAATCGTCACTTCTTACCTGTTG
>MGRY01000206.1:0-2502 GCA_001799045.1 Deltaproteobacteria bacterium RIFCSPLOWO2_02_56_12
GTTTTTTTAAGGATTTTTTCCCCACAACGAGACAAAAAAGCCCTCGTCGATCAGCTCTTGCACCAGGCTGTTGTCGAAGAACTGTTCGGGTTTAGCCTGCTTTGCTTTGGGATTCTTCTTGGCGATCTCGTCTAAAGTCACCTGGAATGCCTGAGGCTTGACCAGAGGGATTTTTTCCACGAAGTCCTGGGCGTATTGCAGGCTCCCCTCGAGCATTCCCGGATCCCTGATCTTCGTGTAGCGGGCGATGATCTCTTTCGCCTCCTCCCTGCGGGTGTGCATGAAGTAAACGGCCCTGGAGTAGGCGCGCAGAAACGCCTTCGCCTGCGCCCTGCGTTCGTTCATAAACTTGCGTGTTGTTGTCACACCCGCGTGCAGGAAAGGGATAGACTCCTTGGCCAGGTTGAACAGAATCTTGACCCCGGCCTGCTGGGCCAGGAAGCCCGTGGGAAAGGACATTGGGGCGGCATAGATGGATTTCTTCGCGAGGGCGGCTGCCAGCTCCGGCATCCCGCCGATTTGCAGGATCGGCACATCCCGTCCCGCTTCCAGTCCGTATTTCGCGAGCAGCATACGCATCGCAAAGTCCGTCGAGGCGCCAAAGCGCGACACGCCGACGGGCTTGCCCTTGAGGTCCTCGATAGTTCTTATCTCCGGGGGCGCCATGACATAGAAGGCCGTCACATTAATGACCGCCCCCATAGCCATAAGGTCGCCGCCCTGGAGGCCCGCATCCGCGATTACCTGACTGTTGGCGGTGGAGATATGGACCTCTCGCGCCAGCATCGCCTGCGCCATCGTAGAGGAGCTGGAGATATAAATGAGATCGGCATCCACTCCTTCCTGCTTGTAGAAACCTACGTCCTTAGCCGCCCAAAAGGGAAGGTACAAGGCGCTTACCGCCGAATAGCCGATCACGACCTTTTGGGCATTGCCGGTTGCAGGGAAAGTCAGGATAAAGACAACGGTAAAAATTAACAGTAGCTTGCCCAAGGAAACCTCCGTGTCACCGGAAGAGGCGGCCCCACTTCTGAAGCACCTGGGCCTGAAGCTCAGGGCTGGACTCGGCAACCGCTGGAAACTGATGCCTCCATTCGTAAGGCCGGCAGGCGTCAATGACGGCCCGTGAGTTCACCATCGCCTCCGATCCCGGGCGAACCATCGGATCGAGCGCCGTGCTCCACGCCCGGCGGATAAAATCGATGTCCTCTGCCGGGTTAGTGCGGGTGGCCAGCGCCCAGATCACATCGTTGGTGTTGGAGGGATCGATGTCGTCGTCCACCACAACGACATAGCGGCCTGCGTAGGCGCCTTCGCGGATCTGGCAGGCGACGAAGCCGGCCATGCGCGCGTGGCCGGCGAAGCGCTGGGTGATGGAAATAACGTTAAACATGCGCGCCCCGCCCGCTTCATGGGTCCACACGCCGCGCACGTCCGGCACCCCGGCCCGCTCGACGGCGTCGTGGAGCAGCGCCGAACGCACGACCGCGCGCCAGTAACTGTAATCGTTCGGCGGCCGGTTCGGCGGCGAGCCGAGGATGATCGGCTCGTTGCGATGATATACGGCTTGGACGCGAATCACAGGCTGCGGGCGCTCCCCGCTGGCATAATAGCCCGTCCACTCGCCGAAGGGACCTTCTTCGCGCACCTCGTCCGGCGGAACCACTCCCTCCACGGCAATCTCCCCGTCGGCCGGCAGAGGCAGATTTTGCAGCGGAGAGGGCGTCACCCGCAGGGGCGAGCGCTTGATGGCGCCGGTGTAGTTGTATTCGCTGATGCCCATCGGCACCTCGAGGCCCGCCGCCATCATCAGCAGCGGGTCTTCTCCAAAAACCACAGCCACAGGACAGGGCTGTCCTTTAGCGTGGTATTTCTGCAGGTGGATCGACCCTTGTTTGCCGGGAGAGATCATGAGGCCGAGCGTTTTCTCGTCGTGGATCATCACGCGGTAGGCGCCCAGGTTGACCTGTCCGGTATCAGGATCGCGGGTAATCACGCAACAACCGGTGCCCAGATACCGCCCGCCGTCTTTGGGATGCCAGAGCGGGGCCGGGAAGTCCAAAACGTTGGCGTTGGCCCCGTCACGGACGTTTTGCATGATCGGCGCCGCCTTGTTGCTTACCTCGACAGGAGGATATTGGACAGATTCGGCTTCCCAAAGGCGCGGCTGGCCGCGCAGCGCTCGCACCAGGCCGTTGTTGTCCAGCCCGGGGTCCAAGCCGAAGGCGATGGCCAACCGCGGCGCATTGAGTAAAGCGCCGGCAACCACACGGAACCCCTTCGGATAGCCCTTAATCTCGTCGAACAGAAATGCCTTCGAATTCGTCCGCTTGGCATTGAGCTCTGAAATGATGCCGATCTCCAGATTCCAGTCGGCCCCGTTGACTTCCTCCAGCTCGCCGATCGCTCGAACGCGATCAAGCCACTCTCGCAAATCACGGCAGTGGCCGGCAGGAGACTGCTGCTTAAGAACCGAAACTTCCACGAGGGTACTCCTTTCTC
>MGRY01000206.1:2511-2601 GCA_001799045.1 Deltaproteobacteria bacterium RIFCSPLOWO2_02_56_12
TCTGACCCCTGGTTGGCTGTTCACTTCTACGCCAACTCCGGGAGTTTTTGCAACCGGAACTTGCCAAAAAAAGATTTTGATTGGCGGGAC
>MGRY01000206.1:2619-2812 GCA_001799045.1 Deltaproteobacteria bacterium RIFCSPLOWO2_02_56_12
TCTTCAGCAGTCGCTCTCTTGGTACTCGCGCAAGACCCCGGCGCGGTCAAAGGTCAGCCGGTATTGCCGACAAGTATCCGGCCTGCCGCGCACCAGCTCAGGTTGACTCCTCATGGCAGCGCCCCCGGGGAGCCCGCCGACATCTGATCCGTAGCTTGGAGGAGGTATATAAACACTAGGGGGTGTTCCCTTG
>MGRY01000206.1:2822-6033 GCA_001799045.1 Deltaproteobacteria bacterium RIFCSPLOWO2_02_56_12
TGTAGATCAACACCATAGCATCGTCACCTGACGTTGAAGTGGACTGCGGGAACCCCCAATCCTTTATGATCTCGTCCTGGGTTATTTTATTGACGTTTTCCGCCAGAAACATGGTCCGACCGCCCTGCGCGGAGCAAGACGCTAGAAATATAGCGATGAGTAGAATTACTAAACGTTTCATGGAGTAGCCTCCTTCTTTTCTTTTTATTTTCTACAGCGGGGAGTCCGGCGGGTTGGGCAGCCCGCGCAGCCACCAGGCCACAAGGAGGACCAATCCTACAGTCTGGGGAAGAGAGTAAGCAATATGGCTGAGAATCCCGCCCAGCATCCCTCCAAGTGCGGCGCCTAAAAAGCCCGAAAAATTATAGCAACCGGTGGCGGCCCCGCGTCCCTGCAGTGCCACTCTCTGGGTCAGAAACGAGGGCAGGAGGGGCTGGAACAGGGTGTAGCCGATAAAAAATGTCCCGCCGCTGATGTAGAGCAGCCATTCTTGCGTTGCGCCGACCAAGTAGGCGAGGTAGCCGACAGCGATGAGCAGCCAGCTTATCCGGCTAAGGAGCCATAGCCGGCCCCTTTTTTCCGCATACCGCACGGAAGGAAAACCCAGCAGGACGCTGGGGAAGAAAATGATCAGATAGACTTTCCAGAGTTCGCTTTTCTGCAATCCCAGCTCGGTCCAGCTTAAAGGATAGACGAAAAAAAACATGTTGAGCGTAAACGACAGGACGAAGCTGGCCAGGTAGATAAGGCGCAGTTCGCGGTTCTGCAACACTGCCCGGAGGCCGCTCCCCAGTGATTCCTGCTTCGGAGGCGTCATGCCCGGAAAGAACAACCCCGTAATGAGCATCGCGATGACCCCCATGAAGGCCAATAAATAGAACATCTCGTTAAACCCTATGCGCGCTGCCAGCACCGGACCGGAGAGCAGGCCGAGCATGAAGGTCGCGCCGATGACTATCCCGGTAACCGTGAAGGCCTGTGCCCGGACACTGGGCCGCGTCAGGTCCGCCAGGGCCGCCAAGGCAACCGAGGCGATGGCGCCGCTGCCTTGAATAGCTCGGGCAACTATCAGCTCAACAATGTCCCTGGCGAAACCGCATATAAGGCTGCCGACAGTGAAGAGCAACAGCCCGAATAAGATCAGCGGCTTGCGCCCCCAACGGTCGCTGGCCCAGCCCAGCGGAATCTGAAGAAAGCTCTGCGTCAAGGGATAAACGCCGAAGGCGATGCCCGCGAGGGGGAGCGTGGCGCCCGGATAGCGGACGGCGAAGACGCTGAAGACGGGCAGCATCAGGAAGATGCCCAGCAGGCGGAGCGAGATAATGAGGCTGACCATGAGGACCGGCCCCAGCTCAGAACGCGTAAATGAATGGTGATCATCGGCCAAATTTATCTCCGCCCTTCTTTCACTTAAGTTCTTTCCTGCACATAATAGAGCTGCATGCAGATGCTTTAATCACCTATCCCGCATTGGGTCCATTTGCAAAATGAATAATTTCCTGGCCATCGACAAGGCATTATTTTTTCATTACTATAGCCCCAAGCGAGGTGGCAATTATGGCAACGCCTGAATTTGTCTACCAGGACCCTTTTCCGCTGGAAAAAGATAGCACGGGATATCGCCTTTTGACGAAGGAGCACGTCTCGATTACTTCTTTCGACGGTAAGGAGATGTTGAAAGTAGCTCCGGAGGCCCTGACTGTGATGGCGAACGAAGCGATGCGGGACGTATCTTTTCTGCTCCGCAGCGCGCATCTGGAAAAAGTGGCCGCTATTCTAAAAGATCCGCAAGCCTCGGCCAACGACCGGAACGTTGCGCTGGCCCTGCTCCGCAATGCGGATATCGCTTCCAAAGGACTCCTCCCCTTTTGTCAGGACACCGGCACCGCCACGATTTTTGGCAAGAAAGGGCAGCAGGTCTGGACCGGGGTTCGAGACGAAGAATACCTTTCCAGGGGAGTTTACAAGACTTATACCGAGGAGAATCTCCGCTATTCTCAGACCGCGCCCCTGGACATGTACAAGGAAGTGGACACCGGCACCAATCTGCCGGCGCAAATCGATATCTATGCGACCGCCGGAATGGAGTATCAATTTCTCTTTGTGGCAAAAGGAGGCGGCTCGGCAAACAAGACCTCCCTCTACCAGGAAACCAAGGCATTGCTCAATCCGGCAAGTCTGGAGAAATTTCTAACGGAAAAGATGAAGACGCTCGGCACAGCCGGCTGCCCTCCCTACCATCTCGGCTTTGTCATTGGCGGGACTTCCGCCGAGGCCTGCTTGAAAACCGTCAAGCTGGCCACGACCGGCTACCTGGACCATCTCCCGACCTCGGGGAATAGCCACGGACGCGCCTTCCGCGATCCGGAGATGGAAGCCCGGATGCTGGAGGCGGCCTACCGGTCGGGTTACGGCGCCCAATTCGGCGGAAAATATTTTGCTCTGGATGTGCGCGTGATCCGGTTGCCGCGCCACGGCGCCTCCTGCCCCGTGGGAATGGGCGTTTCCTGCTCCGCAGACCGCAACATCAAGGCAAAGATCAACCGGGATGGGATCTGGCTGGAGGCGATGGAGCGGGAGCCCGGACGTCTGATTCCGGAAGAGTATCGCGGCAAGATCAAAAGCAACGCCGTTGCCATCGACTTGAATCGTCCCATGAAAGAAATCCTGGCGCAGTTGACTAAATATCCCGTCACCACGCAGCTATCGCTTACCGGACCGATGATCGTGGCCAGGGACATCGCCCACGCCAAATTGAAAGAGCGGCTGGACCGAGGCGAAGGTCTACCCCAGTACTTCAAAGAACATCCGGTTTACTACGCGGGACCGGCTAAGACTCCTGCCGGCATGCCTTCCGGTTCTTTCGGGCCCACCACGGCCGGGCGCATGGATTCCTATGTGGATCTGTTCCAATCGCATGCCACTTCTATGGTGATGATCGCCAAGGGGAACCGGAGCCAGCAAGTGACCGATGCCTGCAAAAAGTACGGTGGTTTTTACCTGGGTTCTATCGGCGGACCGGCGGCGCTCCTGGCGCAGGAAAATATCAAGAAAGTGGAAGTGCTGGAGTATCCTGAGCTGGGGATGGAAGCGGTCTGGAAGATCGAGGTCGAAGACTTTCCCGCCTTTATTCTGGTGGACGATAAGGGGAACGACTTCTTCCGGCAAATCTGCGCCTGATCGCTCAAGGAACCGTGGTAAGCGCGTAGCC
>MGRY01000206.1:6055-14320 GCA_001799045.1 Deltaproteobacteria bacterium RIFCSPLOWO2_02_56_12
TCGATTTTTCGCCTGCTACACTTGAGCGCCCTCATCTTCGTCGCTATCGGGTGTGTCCGTAGCGAGCGGATGGAGAACCTTTATGCCCAGCGCTGCCTCGGATGCCACGGCCCTTCCGGCAGCGGCGATGGCCCCATCGCCGCTTCTTTGCCGGCCGACGTCCCTAATTTCCACGACACGGTTAGAAATAAAAGCGTTACCCAGATTCGAAAAATTATCATGGAAGGGAAAGGGATCATGCCTGCCTACGGACCCGCGCTGCGCAAGCCGGAGATCCAGGACATGGTTCTCTTCACACGCATCTTGAGCCAGCGGGGACGTAACGTTGAATGGTGGGAGAGGTTCGACCCTCTGGTTTGGGCCCACTGCAACGTGCCATGGGAAATGGTCCTGGGCTACGATCAGCCGCCGGAAGAAAACAAACCTCGATGAACCTGAGAGCAAAAGAGGTTGTCGTTGGCATTGTTGTAGCCGGCGCTTTTCTTTGCGGAGAGCAAAATCGGGCCATAAGCGGTGAACCGCATCCGCATTCCATCACCAAGCCGGCTTCGCGCCGCCAGCTCCATCTCCCTATCCCGGACTTCTCTCTAACCGACCAAACCGGCAAGCCTTGCAAATTTCAGACGCTGAGGGGAAAGGTCGTGCTTGTTGCCTTTGTGTATACCACCTGCCCCGATGTTTGCCCTTTGATGACTGCAAGTATGCGGCTGGTGCAGGAAAAACTTCCAGATAGGCAGCGGGGCGCCGTTTTTTTCCTATCGATCACGACGGATCCGGAGGTCGATAGCCCCCAGGTCCTTAAGGCTTACGGCGAACGCTACGGGATCGATTTTTCCAACTGGCTCTTTCTCACCGCAGAGCTTCAAACGCTCGCTCCCGTATGGAAAGCCTTCGGAGTGGGAGTGCAGAGAAAGGCCCGCGGCCTTGTGGACCACACACCGCTCACGGCGCTGATCGACGCAAAGGGAACCATGCGCTTTGCCTACACCGGCGGCTCCCCTGATCACAAGATGATACTTCGAGATATAGACTTCCTCCTCGGTTCTCATTGAGCCGTCATCTGCGCCACAAAGACAGCCGTTTGAGCCAATCGTACCCTTCCCGGCCGGCAAGATAGATCCCGGCGCTGAAAACCCCCCAGCTCAGGAGCGAGGCGGCGGCAATGACACCGACTTTGATCTCCTTGGAAAACGGCAACAACAAGATGATGAGGGAATACGCCGGGTAGACTAGAAAGCTAACCCCCATCAAGGCGACCCCCGCGATAAACCGCATACGCCTGGAAATCCTTTCTCTTATTCTACCCAACGGCGCTCTCCTGAATTATCGGAAATCTTGGCAATGCCGGCCCCCCGCCTGCGATCTTAGACGAGAAATTATCCGATAGGACACGTCATATCAACCGGAGCCGGCTTGCGGGCAGGGTGGACATTTTCTCCAGCTTGGGGTAATGAGGTTTTAATCTAATTGGAAAAAGCGAGTGGTCAAAAGGGATCTCTCGTTTTCCGAAGCATCAGAAAGGAGGTTCTAGACTGTGGCACAAGAACAAGGCGAAGAAAGGTGGGAGCAAGGGAGCTCCGCGCTGTTTCAGCGCAGGAAGGAACGGCGCGACGCCGACAGCCGGCGCCGGAAGACAGCCCGGAAGTACATCAAGGCGGAGTCGGTCAAGCTGGAATGGGAAGATCAAAACGGCATCTATATCGGCGGGCTCGTATCCCAGGACTTGGGCTTCGACAACCGCATCATTGAGGTGGACTGTCATATTTACCCGCCCAACTCCCATTCGTGCACGCACAAGCACAACGAGGCCATTATCATTATCGTGCGCGGCCAAGGGTATAGCATCCTAGACGGTGAGCGGATCGACTGGGCGCCCGGCGATGTCCTGTACGTCGGCGCAGGTGTCTGGCACCAGCATCACGTCACCAGCGACGAGCCGGCGATGGCCATTGCCATCAAGCCGCTTCCCATCCAGGAGTACATGGGCGAGCTGAACATCGTCTACAAAGGGGACAAGCCCTCCCCTGTCCGGAAGTTCACGGTAGGTTCTTTCAAGGAAGAGTTCGCGAAGATCAACAAAGGCCAGCGCTAGGCCTACCCGGCCACCCGGGCAAACCTCGGCACAGCGGCGAGCAGCGCCCCGCTCCGCCGCTTTTCCGATGCCTTTTCCCAGGACCGCATATTTCGCTCTTATAATCTTATTGTTTATACACCATATCGATAAAACCGCTCTTCTCCAACTCTCGCACGATGCCGTCGTCCACCATATCTTCCACCCGTAGGCTGGCACCGGCTCGACGGGCAAGGGCCTCCTTAACCTGGATTTCCGTTCCTTCTCTGGTTACCAAAGGAACCCGCTCGTAGAGTTTAGCATACGAATTATGCATACTTTCCAGAAAGGCTTCGTTGTCTTGCCTCATGTATTTAGCAACGATTTTTTTACTTTCCTCTTTACGGGTTTTGAAAAAATGAGTGGCCTCGATCAATGCCATGAGGACCCTCTTGACCGTATCTCTGTGACTGGTCAAATAACTCTTGGCGGTGGTGGCACAGATAAAAGGAAAGTCAAAACGTTTCTGAAAGTCAGCCGTGCTGATGAGAACCCTATGGGGCATACCTTTGGCCAAGTTGATAATTCCTGGAGGTGAGGGGAAACCTACGATCTTCCCGGTACGGAAGGCCGCTGCCCTCTCTGGAGAACCACCGACCTGAAGAATCGGAACGTCCTTGATCGGCTCAAGACCCAGGGCTTTGAGAAGGACACGAGCCGCTACGTCCGACGCGCTACCCACACGGCTTATGCCGATGCTTTTTCCCCTCAAATCTTCAGCCGATTTAACGGACTCGTGGACCACAAGCTCATAAGGGAGAGTGTTGATGTAACAGCCGACCATGACAAGACTCACTCCTCCCACAGCCGCATTGGCTACACCACCACCCGACGCGTTCGCCACTTTGACGTCTCCAGCCATAAGGCTAGCGATAGTGGTTGTAGTCGTGGGAATGAATATCAACTCCGTGTCCAATCCGTGTTTTTTGTAAAAACCCTTTTCCACGGCGATGTACCATATTGCGGTGCTATCCAAGGCGCTGTAGGAAATCCTAATCCTTTCCTGCGCCTCACCATCGCTCGAGCCCAAAATTACCACTAGTAAAAGTAGGCCTATTTCTCTCCAACCCTTGCATCTTTTAACCATAGATCCACCTATGAACGCAGACAGCCTATCAACTCGCCATTTTAAACCTGGTGACGGCATTAGCCACAACTCCGGCTTGATGCCAGGGAATCAGGCTTTGTATACCTTGAGCGGTATGCAGTGTTCCAAGGCCGAAGAGATTACATCAAATTGGCCCATGTCAAAGGGCAACAACCCGTTGAAATTTACGCCTTTCCCTGTCGAGAGCGGTTTGCCCCTGGCCCAATGGCCGGCATTCCCCGCAATGCCGATCACATCCGGATGAACACATTCAGTGACCCGGGCCACCGATTTCACTTTCTTGACCGGTGACTCCAACCAGACCGGATCCCCATCTTTGATTCCTTTCCGTTGGGCGAGCTTCGCGTTGATGAGCACAGCATAAGAGTACGGAAGCTTCTCGCATAGCTCGTTGATCCAGGGATTGGCATTGCCATGTGCTCCATAGGCGTAGGGTAGCTTATAGCTAACACCTATGGCATCGATCTCTCCCCGGCGAAGCTGCTCAAAGGACGCACAAGGCCTCCAGGTAGGCATCGGCTCGTAATCCGAGAGATCCCATTCCAGGCCCATTGTCCTGAGAACCGCTTGGAGCTCCTCACGCAGTTCGATGAAATTCTCCAGATAGATGGGAATCCGAGCCTTGGTGAAGCGACCGGGGTAGCGTTCCTCCACATCCCGCTCATGCACCAAAACTCCGTTTTCCTTAAACCAATCCCAGCCCTTCTCTTCCCCATAGAGGCTTTTGGCATGCCGGTCTAGGATCTCGGTCTCGGTATAGCGTTTCCCGGCCTCAAGCAAATAGGGAGGCTTGAGCCCCTTGGACCGGTTTATTACAAGGCAGATTTCGTCCAAGATCCCCGCCCGATGATAGATCTCCATCAAAACCTCGATCGGGCTTCGGACTCCCTCCGGCGCCTTCAGCACCGCTTGTTGAATGTGATGGAAACCGACATGATCCCCTGCGACCGCATCCCCTACTCCGGTATCCACGTGGGAGCCATGAAAAGCATTCTCCTCCAGATACGTAGGCATAGGCAGCACGATATCATCCAGCTCGTGGGTCTCGTGGATCTCCAGCGCAAACCCCACCACTAGATCAATACTCTTGTACCAGTCCACCACCGCCTGGGTATCACCCCAGCCCCCCATCACATAGTTTGCCGAGGTGTGGATCAGCAGCTCTATTTTGTGATCAATCCCATATTTACCGGAGTCCTTGAACACCTCGGGGACAAGCGTCCTGGTGTGACGGGCAACCGGAAACAGCTCAAAGAGGTCCCAGCGGCCAGGCCGGGTAACGGTCCGCCCCGGGAAGGCGCCCAGATTCCCGACCCCACGACCGGCTGAACCTCGGTTCTGAAGCATTCCATCTTCCCCCGCTTCCGGCCACGATTTAATCGGCCAGTTGTGGCCCACGTCGGTGGCGTGGCCACTACCCACTACGCCAGATGCTCCCATCACCAGGTTCATCAGGGTTAGAGCCCAGCTGTGGTGCCAGGCATGTGTGTGTCCCTGTGGTCCTCTCATCCATTCAACGTTAACCGGACGATAGGGCACGTCCACGCCGTCGATTTTTACCGTGGCTCCGATCCGGGCCGCTTCTCCAAACTCTCTTGCTATTCGCCTGATAGTCTTGGCCGGAATAGAGGTTATTTCTTCCACCCGCTCGGCGGGATATTCGGCTGCGCGTGCCTTGAGCAACTCAAAGGCCGGTTTCGCCTTCTGGTCCTGAACCCGGTACTCTCCTTCCAGCGCCGGCTCTTTCAGCGTCGGGTCGTCATATGTTTTTACCGTTGCGTCACTCTGATCGTACAGGAGGGGCTTTTTGGTGGCGGCATCGCGCACGAATTTCCCATTGAACCCCACCAGATAGCCGGCGTTGGTGTGGTGCTTGAGGAACTCGGCATCGTAGATCTTGAGTTCATTCAGCAGGACATTCAGTATCCCGAGTCCAAAGGCGGCATCGGTCCCAGGACGGATGGGGAGCCATTCGTCTGACTTGGCTGCCGCGTTATTCCCGACTGGGTCTATCACGACCAGCTTCATGCCCCGTTCCCGGGCGTTGGCACATTCGGGCACGTGCCTGTTAAAAGCCTCCCGGGTTGCCACTCCCATCTGCGTCCCGCAGTCAATCAGGTAGTTGCAATGGGCAAAATCGGGCTCCGTGTGAAATCCTCCCGCTATAATGTGTTGGATCGAGTGAATGGTCTTGCCACAGGTGGGAGAGACTCCCGTCTGGATATACGGCGTGCCAACCGCAGGACCAAGGGCCCCCAACCACGCACGCATCTCATTGCCTCCCCAGATTTGAAGATAGAGCTTGCGCGGATCCTCCCGGCAAACCTTCCGCATCTTGCTGGAGATGGTCTCTATTGCCTCTTCCCATGAGATCTCCTGCCACTTGGGATCAACACCAATCCCCTTCTCCGGGTTGGTGCGCTTGAGAGGCTTAGTCACCCGGTTTGGGTTGTAGTGATTGATTATCCCTGATTTACCCTTGGCGCACATCCGGCCTTGGTTCTTGGGCGAATCCGGATTCCCGATCACGTTCAGCACTTTTCCATCTTTCGCCTGGACAAGCACTGCACAGCCCACTAGGCACATGCGGCATGTGGTAGGCACCCAGTCGTTTACCGATGATTCATGTCTTTTGCCACCTGGCCGGTAAACGGTCTGCGTCTGGGCATCCCTTCCCTTAACAATGGTGACCACGTTTTTACCTCGCTTTTCTTATTCTCCTAACCGCCCTCGTAGGATGGCAGCAGCATTAACTCCACCTTCCCACCGCGAAGGACGGTTTGAGCACTATCCAGTTCTCCCATGTGCACTCCATCGATAAACACCGCCACATGGGGTTGAAAGGCTCCTTTCTTGGTCAGCGCATTCTGTACAAAGGTTTGCCCGCACATAACGCCGAGCTTTTCCGCCAGCATTTGAATCGTGGCTCCCCCAGGAAGTGCTATCTCGACCTCCCGTTCTCCCGCCCAGCGCTTCAGCTCGCCCATTAAGATCACCTTCACAGTTACTATTCCCTGCAAAGGGTTTTCGTTTCGCTGAACTTTTTCCTCAGACCGGATAGCCATAAACACCTAACCTGCGAGACCGGCGCTAGTTTATCACAGTGACCGGCCTGCAGCCATGCCGACTGCCAATCCCCTTATGTACCACGGCCGCAATGTCGTCAATGGCGAAAATGGGACCGAAGCCCATTTTCCTAAGGTTGACACGATAATAAATATCGGATATTCGTCCCGTGGACAATTTCATTACGGAGGGTAGCATGGATCGTAAGGAAGAAGGCTTTAAGGTACGGGCGGAAGTCGTGAAGCTTCGCCGTCACTGTCCTCTGGGCCATAAGGTGGGCGACGCCTGGGAGATCGGGGAGACGACGCCCCAGGGGCTTTGCATCTACGCGTTCCTAGCCTTCGCGCCCGCCTGGAGCGCGCTCCGCACCGGCGGGAGTTATTCGTGGGAGGCGGACCCGGACGTGGCGCACTTCTCCTGCCCGGATGAGGGCGAGGTGGTGTTCGAGCTGCGCCGGATTCGAGAGGAGCGTGAGGAAACGATCGAGGCAGAGGGGAAAAAGCCGAGCGAGGATTGAGCCTCCGCTCCTTGGCCGATCAGCTCATCAAAGACAGGGAGCAATCTACCGCTGACTATACAGCTCCTTCACAAACCCCGTACCCTCCAACTCCTTGAGAAAACGGTTGTCAAAGAATTCCGCGAATTGGGGCCGTGCAAGGATTACACAAAACCGCTCCACGAGTTAGAATTTTGCCACGATATTAAGCGCCGACCCCAAAACAAGCAGTATCAAGCCGTCGCGGACCACGTGTAGCCAGGGACCTTTCGGATCCCCGAGGCGCAACGCCTTTTCCAATCCCCACGCGGCGCCCCAAAGCTGTATCGTCAGAAAAAGCATGCCGAAGGCCTGCATCACCACGGCAACAAATTCCAGCGACTCGAAATCAATTATCATCTCAGCCTCCTCTAGCTCCTGCATCGGAGCCCACGACTTACTCCTCCTGACGGCTCAGCCGGCGGTATCTCCCATTAAAGAACAGCAGCGGCCGGTCGTCCGCGGCAGTGGCATTGACAATTTCGCCTATATAGATGGTATGGTCCCCGCCATCATACTGATTGATTATTTTACACTCAATATACCCTATCGCGCCGTCCAAAAGCGGAACGTCATTTTGGCCCTTGCGCCATTTAACCCCAGCGAATTTTTCAATCCCTTTGGTGGCAAAGCGGCGCGAGAGCTCTTCCTGCTCTTCACTCAGCAGGTTCGCGGCGAAAACTCCCGACTCCTCAAAAAGGGAGTAGCACTCCGCCGCCTTTCCGATGCAGATCAGCGCCAGAGGAGGATTGATAGACAAGGAGTTAAAGGCATTGACCGTAAGCCCGGAGGGATTCCCATCCTTATCCCGGGTGGTTACGACGGTCACGCCAGTGGCAAAATGGCCCATGACGCGCCGCAGCTCTTGTGAGTCCATACCCATGCGCTTACCTTCTCTCGACAACCGAGAAGAGGTATCAGAGTCTGAGCCGGGCTGTCAAATCTTCTTAATAGGCGGTAGTGTCCTAATTTTAATTCCACCAAGTCCTATGTGCTCCTGTTCACTTAAACGAAACTGAAAAATTCAGCAACGTTGTATTGATTTGGCATAAAAAGGCCTCTGGAGTAAACAAGTTGGTCGATCTGGCGGTCGGAGGCTTCGATTTCACGCTGACAACGGGTCTTGCACAGGTAAAGATCAGACAGACCCTCACTCCCCAATATCAGGTCCGACTCCGGTTCCCCTTGCTAGGACCCAACACCAATGGGCAAGAGACGGGTACGAACGCGGGCTTCCTCAAAAACAACGATGCTTCCCCGCTCTATGAGAGAAGCAACATTCGACAAGTTGGCAAGAAGCAATGCTACCTGTGCTTCGGGTCTTCGCTGCGAGCTACGGCGAAAAAGAATCACTGATGGTTTGGTCTCCTGAAAAGAATTATCCACCAGAAACTTCAACGACCATTCACTAATGGGAGTTCACGCTCCCGCACGGCTTCAGCAGCG
>MGRY01000207.1 GCA_001799045.1 Deltaproteobacteria bacterium RIFCSPLOWO2_02_56_12
AATCCCAGAGAAATTCCATAGCGCTTTTTCCGTTCCCGCCGCTGCCTCCAGGGCCGAATTTCTTGCCAACTTTGCGGCAACTTCTCTCAGCGTGCCAACACCCTACACCGTCTGCCTAAACAAGTCAAAAAGAGGGGTACATTGACAACCCTGGGACGCAGGGGTAGAAAAGGCGAGGAGGAACTCTTATGTTTGGAAGCCTCGGTATGCCGGAGTTACTTGTTATTTTTGCAGTTGCACTGCTCGTTTTCGGCCCCAGGAAGCTTCCCGATGTCGGCCGATCTATCGGTGAAGCTATCCGGGGCTTCAAAAAGGCCATGAACGAGCCCGAAAGCTCGCCTCTCGAAGAGCCGAGGAAAGAAACCAAAGCTGAAAAACCTTCCGATCCAGGCTCCAAACCGACGCCTTAGACGGCTTTGGCTTGCCCGCCGCTGCCCCGGTACCCCGGCCCCGCACATTCCTACCCAACATCCACTTTGGAATTGACTCGAGTGGCAAAACAAGAAGCTCTGAAAAGGTCACTTCTTCTCCTTACGCTGCTGGCAGGACTCTTGGCAACCAGTCCGGCGAGCGGCCAGGTGGTGGCGCGCTTCTTTTACGACGAGAAAGGAAACGTAGTTCGCCAGGAGAGGGATACCAATGGCGACGGGAAGATGGACCGCTGGATCTATTACGACAGCGAGGGGAAAATCGAACGGGTTGAACAGGATGAGGACTTCGACGGCAAGCCTGATCTATGGCTTTATTACGAAAAGGGGAAACTGCAGAGAGAAAACGTTTCCAGCAAGCGCCATGGCCACATCGACCTTTGGTATTTTTTTGACTCCCAGGGACAGGTAGAGCGCAAGGAGCAGGATACCAATGGCGACGGGAAGCCGGATCTTTGGGTTTTTTATGAGAATAACCAGCCGGTCCGTAATGAGGAGGACCGCAATTTTGATGGCAAGGTAGACCGCGCCGCCACCCTTCAAGGAGGAAAGATCAGCCGGGTGGAGGAAAGCGCCAACGGCAATGGGAAAATGGATAGTTTCTCCTATTTCCAAAACGGGCAGTTGGTTAGGAAAGAAATCGACCGTAAACATGCGGGACGGATAGACCTCTGGGGCTACTACCGGGAGGGGCGCCTGGTCAGGCAGGAGGAGGATCTTAACGGCGATGGAAAGGCCGATCGAGTTCTTTATTTCCAAGGCGAGGAGCTCGTGCGCAGGGAAGAAGACTCGCGTGGCAAAGGACGAATCGATCTGATCGAGTTCTTCTCTCAGGGGAAGCTGGCCAGGCGGTTGATGGATAGCAAAGGAGAGGGCAAGTTTGATAGTCTTTATGTTTTTAAAGATGGCAAGCTTGTGCGCGAGGAAAGGGACACGGACGGTGACGGTGTCTTCGACCTCCGAATATTTTTCGACGAAAACGGGCAGGAATTGCGGCAGGAGGCGGACACGAACAGGGACCGGCGCGTGGATGTCTGGGTAACCTATAGAGACGGTAAGCGTTCCCTACAGGAAGAGGACCTCAATTTCAACGGCAGAATCGACGCGCGCTATTTTTTTAAGGACGGTGAAGTGGTAAAACAAGAACAGGTAGCTGAGGCCGGGCCCGGCAGCCCGGCGCTGCCCTTCGCTTCAATCGAAGATGAACTCCGCGGCGCGGCGACTGGGGTCATGCCGGAGGAAAAGAAGATCGATACCACGGCGGCCAAAGAGCAGGAAGCAGTTAAGCAGTGAGATGAGTAAGCTGAGCCTAGCATTGCTTTTATTTCTCCTCCTCGCGGGTTGTGATCCTGTACCCGTACAGTACCCTCCAGGGACGTCTCCCTACCCTTCAACTTACCCGGCGACGCCGGGGTCTTCTGCTCCGGCCGGTTCTCCTCCGCAGGCCCCGTATCCTCAGCCTCAAGCAAGTTCACCGCAGCGCGGGCAATACGTCTGGGAGAGGATGATGGATGGTGTGGCGATGGGAGGCTCCATTGCCGGCCCCTACGGGGCAGCAGCAGGCCTGGTTCTCGGGGCATTCTACGGACTTGCCACCGCCGATTCCCATTACCAGCAGATCAACGCCCAGATCCAGACAGAACAGGCGAAAGACAAGGAACTCGAAGCTCAGATCGAGCACGAAATAGAACGCCAGCGGGAGCTGGAGGCTCAATTGAGCAAAACGGGAAATCCTCTCGAGACAAAAAAGCGCGAGGAGCCCCAAATCGCCCAAAGAGATACCAGGGAGACGAAAAGCGAGACAAGAGTCGACAACAAGAAAGAAGAGCCTGCCACGGTGGCATCTCTTAGCAAGAAGGATCTCGCTCCAAACCCGGCGCACAGCCCTTTTAAGAATGTCGAGGTCAAGGACGCCAATGGAGATGGGATACCGGATCTATGGATTTATTATAATCCCCTAAAGCCCGGCGAGATCATTCGCCAGGAGGAGGATACGGACGGGGATGCGAGGGTCGATACCTGGAGTTATTTCAACAATGGAAAACTGGTACGGCGCGAGGTGGATACCAAGAAAACCGGCAGGGCGGATACCGTTTACGCCTACGATAACGAGAGAATGGCCCGCGAAGAGCGAGATGAGAACGGCGATGGGCAGACGAGCTTTCGCGCCTATTACCAGAACGGCCGCCCGGCTAAAGTGGAGAAAGATCTCAACAATGATGGAAAAATGGATCTCTGGATCTATTATGATGCCACTAAAGACGGAGAAGTGGTGTTAAGGGAAGAAAGGGACTTGAATGAGGATGGAGGTGTGGACCTATGGTCCTACTATGAGGAAGGCCGGCTCGTTAGGCGCGATGTGAGCGCCGTCGGGCTGGAGATCCTCTCGAAGCAGGAGGAGATTCCCTCTTTCCGCGTCGATCCCCAGGCAATTCGCCATCCGGACAGTTAGATATGGCTAACGAAGCATCAGAGAGTTGGGGTAAACTGGCGCTCTATTCGCTTGTCAAAAACCCTTTTTTGCTTCCCTCCGCCGCTCTCCACCTTCTCCTGTTTTACCTTTTGACCTTGGTAGTCTTATCGGTGAATCCTGATGAGAACATTATTTCCGTGCCGATAAAACTGATAGAACTGGGAGAAGGGAGATCCAGGGATAAGAGCATAGGTCCTGACCGCGGTCCCGGGGGTCCCCGTAGTCTGCCAAAACTTGGTTCTCCAGAGATCCCTCGCCAACGCACAGGGAAACTCGACGCCGGATCGTTGGAGAACACAACCCCCAGCAACGAATCCACGCCGGCTCCAGAAAATGTCTCTCCCCCTCTTCCAAGGCCCAAGCTCTTGGCCGAGGTGGGCCGTCCGCGACCTGCCGCAATAAAAGAGATCTCGCCGGACTCTCTGGTCCAGCTTCCGACCAAGGATACCGCCAATTTCGCCGCCCCCCTTAACCCGGAATCAAACCAAAAAAGCATTGCGGCCATCAAAGGCAAAGGCGCAGGAGAGGGGATCCGCGCCCTCAGCGAGGGCATTCAGGTCCCAGGCGCGCTTAAAGGGGCAGGTAGCGCCAGCGGGCCTTACGGCGTGCCGGGAGGAATCAGGGAAGGCAAGGGGACAAGCGGAGGTGGAACCGGCAGCGGCATTGGAGGAGGCAGCTCTTCGGGCCTGAGGGGGACATTGAGCGGAGATTATGGCCAGTATCTCAAACTGATTGAGAAACGAGTTTTTTCGGTCTGGAAGTATCCCGATGGCGCCTCCGGCGTACAGAAAGTCAGTGTTCGCTTCACTTTGGACAGAGCGGGAAAACTCAACCAAGTAGAGGTCTTGGACTCCACCGATCCCAGGATCAACAGCAGCGCCCTTGAGGCGATGAAAAAGGCTTCTCCATTTCCTCCCATTCCGGAAAGCCTGAAGGAACTCGCGGGCGAATCGCTAATTATTCGTTTCACCGTCGATATCCGCGTCAAAGGATAAAAACCCAAGAGCTTGCCTGGGGATCTCCACCTGTTGATTAAATATTCCCTTCAGGTAATCTTCTTCTAGCCATCGGAAAGGATACTGCTTATGCAACAAGGGTTGGACCTGCTTCAAATCATCCATAAAGGGGCCATTGCCACCTATCCGCTCATTGTCATGTCTGTGATCAGTGTCGCAGTCGTGTTCGAACGGTTCTGGTCCCTAAAAAATATCGGCTCCGTGACCCTCAGACTTACCGAGGCGATCATGGAACCGCTCAGCAAAGGCCAAAAAGAACTGGCTCTCGCGATGTGCAAACAGAATTCCCAGTGCCCGGCGGCGCGGATATTTATGAACGTGATCACCAGGTGCGGCGGCGTGAGTTTCGAAACGGTGAGCGCTTTTGCCGCAGAGGCGATGTTTGAGGAAACGCAAAAGCTGAGAAAGCACCTCTGGATCTTGGGAACGGTCGCCAGCAGTGCCCCGTTTATCGGTTTGCTAGGCACCGTTATCGGGATTATCAAGTCCTTCGAAAATATGGCCATAGTAGGAACAGGCGGTTTTACCGTGGTAGCCGCAGGGATCTCGGAGGCCCTTGTGGCCACGGCTTTGGGATTGGGAGTAGCCATCATTGCCCTGATCTTCTACAACTACTTCCAGACCCGCATCGGAAACCTGAACGGTCTGTTTCGCATCCAGGTCGCGAATATCCTTCAGAAGATCAACCAGTAAGGAGAAACCCATGGCCATGACCGGTCTTGCCCGCGAAGAAAACTCCGACATTGTAGCGGAGATCAACATCACCCCCCTGACCGACATCTTTCTGGTCTTGCTGATCATTTTTATGATCACCAGTTCAGCAATCGTGGAATCCGGCGGCAAGGTCAACCTGCCTTCAGCGGTGAAAACCCAGTCCGAACCCAGAGGAACTACCGTGACGATCACTCCCCGCCATGAAATCTATGTCAACCAGAAAAAGGTCACCGAGGCCAGCCTGGAAAACTCCCTGCGAGAGGTGCTCAATACCAGCCCGGATAAGATCGTGATTTTGCGGGGTGATAGAGAGGTCCTCCTCGGAGAGGCGGTCCGGGTTCTCTCTATCGTGAAGAAGGCAGGAGCCTCAGAGATCGCGATAGCCGCTGAAGTGGAGAAAAAGGGGAATTGAAAAACCTACCTGGGTGGACCCTCGCTTTTCGGAGGGGGTTCTTGGGAGCGCCTCAGACTATCCTCCCTCCTGCGCTCAATCTCTTTTTGGATCTCTTCCTTGCCTTTGCCCAGCCGTTCCACTTCCAGCCTGAGGCTCTTTTCATTCTCGAAAAACACTTCCAACTCAAGAGAACGCTGATCTCCGCGGTCATAATAAACGGATATGGAGTCTCGTCCGCTAACGCCGTCGCTGGCACGAGCCAATACCTGAATCCGATTGAGCCCATCGGCCATCGGAAGTACGGCAGAGAAAAAGCCATCGGCAGCCAGGCGCAGATGGGAAGCCTTTTGGCCGGTTGTCAAATTGACTGCCTCGACGAAATCCACTCCTACCACGGAGACATTCTCCAAAACGCTTAAGATATCTGCCGCTCGAGCAACCGGGGTAAATATCCCGCCACTTTCCTTGGCAATTCCGACCGCAGCTGCGGGGTAAGAGAGGGCCTCTTCACCAAGAGCAAAGACATGGACCTTGATTCCTGCTTTTCCGGAGATGCGGGCGGCATTGACCGCTAAATTGGTATCCTCGGGGGTAAGCCTTTTTCCCCCGCCAATGGGTAAAGTAGGGAAGCCATCGGTCAGAAGAAATTGCACTCTCACCGCATCGTCTCTCCGCTCGCTCAGTCCTAATCCCGCCAGCTCCTTGATAGCCAGACGAATCCCTGCAACCATATTGGTCCCGCCATAAGGACCCGCCATCAGGATCCCCTCCAAGGCCTGCTTCACCTGCTGAAAATCGTGGGTCAGAGGCTGAAGCAGTCTCGCCTCTTCGCCAAACGTGATCAATCCAACACGGGTTATCTGCGGGTTGAGCTGGGAGAGAAGCCGACGGGTGGCGACAACTTCAGCCGCCAGGATGGAATTCCTTAAATTCCTTATGGGCGGCGCGCCCATCCCAAAACCGCCACCGAAGACTCTGATCTGAGGTCTCCCGAACCCCGAGGGGTCGGCCGGAAGAGACAGGTCGGCGGAATCGCCAAAGTCCACCCCTGCGTAATGGGCCGTGCTTCCCGACACATCAACGACAAAGAAGATATCCACATTGGGAGTCCGGGTGCCCTGCGTCGAGACCTTGCCGCTGACAAGCACGCTGTTCTGGTCCTGCACGATGCGGGAGCCGTCCTTGGGGGATTGAATCTGCACGCTGGGCTCCACAGCCCAGGATCCGTGAGGGCATAAGAAAAGCCAAGAAAGGGGAAACCAGAAGAGAAAATTCCTGCGACCAGTGCGGCTCATAAATTGCCAGCGACCAAGACAAGTAAAAAAAACCGATAACACGATTCCCAGAAGCTGTAAACGGCCTGGAAAAAGCCGGTTGATCGGAAAAATCCTAAATGGTATTATATATTAATGAATGGCCTAAAGCATCTGCTCTTTTTAGCCCTGGCATTCCTTCTTTGCCTCCCAGGGCCTCTCTTTGCCGAGTACACCCTGGTGCTCAAAAACGGTCGGCGCATCACCGTCCAGAGCTATCGGGAAGAGGGCGGGATGATCAAGTTCCCTGGTCTGGGAGGCGAGATCGGCATCAAGCGCGACCAAATCCAGTCCATCCTCAAGGCGGGAGAGCCTGAGACGCGAGGCATGTCTCTTTTGGGCACAGAGAGACCTTCCGTCGTTCCCCCCACAACGGCCCGAGAGGAGAAGATCGAGGCTGGCCGCGCTCCTGTGGAAGAAGCCAAGCCCGGCCAGGCCAAGGAGAAGGCTCTCAGCCCCGAGGAGAAGCTGGCAGAGGAAAGAGCCAAAGAAGAAAAGGAATATCAAAACAAAGTCAGACAGCTCACGGATCAGATCAAGGCCGCCAGGGATCGCTTTTCTCTTGCCACAAGAGGAAGCACTGGCCCTGAGCCGACGCTCCTCAACAGCGAGGAAGCTATTAAAGCGCGAACCGATGACTTGATCTCAAGATTACGCGACACTCAGCATAATCCGTCAGGGCCGAGCGATGCCGGCGGAATAAAACTCTCGACGCCCTCGACCTTTTCCGGGGTCCCCTCGGCCAACATCGAGCACCGCGCGGGAGGGATCCCGCCGCAAGTGGACGTGCCGCTCCCAGGCTATACCGGTAAAGAAAAAGAGCTCAGTGACATAAGAAATCTGCTCAATCAACTGCAGAAGGAAAGGGAGAGATTGATTGAGCAGATGAAACAGAAAAATTTTGATACCGGCTCTCTCTTCCTGGAATAGGTTCTCCCCACCGTCCCCACCCAAAGCCTTCAGTCATCAGCAGTCAGCGCTCGATCTCTAGAACTCTTTAGCCGATGGCTGATAGCCGACCGCTGAATGCTTTTTAAAGGAAATTCCTATCATTCATTTTTCAGCTCCCATCAGGCCTGAGACAAGGTTTTGTCAAGCGGTCCGTGAAAACTCCTTACTTCCCCAAAAGTTTTTTCATCCGTTCAATGACCTCTGGCGGCTGGACAATAACTTCTTTTGCTAAGGCCTCCATCTCTTCACCGCCGACCGGATTGAGCTCCCAGCTCCTTTTCTTCACCTCGGCCAGGAACTCGGCATCTTTGACCGTCATGACGAAGGCCTCACGAAGAGTCTTAACACGGTCTTCAGGAATACCTGGGGTACCCACTATGGGCCGACCGAGGGCGCCGGCAGCCAGAACTACCGTAGCTAATCGCCTGCTCCCCTCGGGCGTTTTATAGTGATCCATCAGCTCGTAAATCGTGGGAACGTCGGGCAACTTAGGATCGCGATTGCGGCCGGTTTGAATGAGCACGCGAACGAATCCTGTTTTGCGCCAGGTATGGAAAGGTTCGCGAGCAAAGAAGGACTCGATCGTGAAGGCGCGGCATTGCACCTCCCCCTTCTCCACTGCGAGATCAATAGCCACGCCGCCCGGATAACCAGTGACAATATTAAACTTTGCTCCCAGAGTCTCCTCGAAAAGCTTAGGCATATAATAAGTCGTTGCACCAGTTCCACTGGAGCCGCACTTGGGTGGCACCGTGGCTTTACGGATATCTTCAATGGTCTTATATGGGGCATCGGAGCGCATATACAACTGATACTCGCCTCGTACCGGAGAGCCGATCCAGGTAAACTTCGCCCAGTCAAATTGGACCTCCTTGCGTCCCACGAGCTGATCGAAATAGAGAGCCGGCATGGGCGTTGCGAGGGTCAAGCCATCCGGCTTTCCTACGCTATAAACATAGTTGGTCGCGATCATGGAGGCGGCGCCTGGCATGTTTTGCACGATCATATTAGGGTTTCCAGGAATGTGCTTGCCCATATGCTGGGCGATAAGACGCGCCCAAAGATCATAGAGATCTCCGGCGGGGTGACCAACCACAATCCGGATCGTCTTGCCCTTGTAAAAATCATGCGTGGCTGCATATGCCGTCATGGTGACAAAGGTGGGTACAGCCAGAAGCACTAGTGTGGACAGCGCCTTTTTCATGGTCTTGTCCTCCTTTACAAAACAAAAGGCCAGCTTCTCCCCTGCGGGATGAGCCGGCCTGCCTTAAGAGATTACCTTAGATTCATCCCGCAGCCAAGTTATTTGAAAGTCTCCTTACTCCAATTGGGGTTAGATGTCCATCTCTACCCGAAAGCCGGCCTCACGTTGACATAAGACCACGTTATCGGATAGTGTCCGGCCAAAAAGAGGGTCAGCGGGCCAGTCTGCTCTGCGTAATGGGCGCCAGGAGCCGGAGAAGGCGGGCTGGCAAGGGCGGTCGGCGGCCAATTGGAGTCCTCGACGGCTGAGCCCAAAAAACAAATTTTATCATTGAAGGAGGGGACGATGAAGCGGAAATGCTGTTTAAGTTATTGTCCAATGGTCACGGCCATCTTGCTTACGGTTTTTGCCTTCTATGGTTTTGCTGCCGAAGCGCCGTTTTACAAAGGGAAGACCCTGAACATCGTAGTTAATTATGCCGTAGGCGGGCCTACAGATATTGAAGCACGTCTTGTTGGGCGCCATCTCGCCAAACATGTTCCAGGTCAGCCCGTAATTGTAGTCAACAACATGGCAGGTGCCGGGGGTATCGTTGGACACAACTACCTAGGAGAGGTGGCTAAGGCTGATGGCCTGACTATGGGCTATTTTACTAGCCAATTTTTAAGTGTCCTGGTAGCCGATCCGACCTTGAGAGTCGATTTGTCAAAGCTAGTATATATCGCAAGCGTTGAGGGGGTGGCTGTAGCCTACATTCGGAGGGATACGCCACCCGGGATAAAAGAGCCCAGGGATGTTGTCAAAGCACAGCGCTTTAAAGCGGGAGGCCTTAGCATCACAAGTGCTAAAGATGCGCGGTTTCGGCTGCAGCTCGATCTTCTTGGTGTCCCCTATCAATACGTGACCGGGTACAACTCCAATTCGGTTGCGCGTCTGGCAGTGGAGCGAAACGAGATCCAATTTTTCACCGAGGGCACGCCGGGATACCGTGCCATGGTAGAGCCTAACATGGTGAAGGCCGGTGTGGTGATTCCGCTTTACCACGATGAGCTTGTCAGCGCAGAGGGAGAGATGAAGCCGAGTCCAGAGGTCCCAGATATTCTGACCTTTGCTCAACTGTACGAGCAGATTAATGGACGGCTCCCTTCTGGGATCTTATGGGAAGCATTGAAAATCATTAACATGACGCAGCTTATGCAACGCTTGGCGGCGCTTCCACCAGGATCGCCGCCGGAAGCTATTACAGCGCTTCAGCAGGCGTTTGCTGCTATGGTCAAGGACCCCGAATTTGTCCAAGACTTCAAGAAAGTTACCCAGTCCGCTCCTAGATATCAAATCGCGCCAGAAGGAGAAAAGCTTGTAAAAAGGCTTATGCAGGCGCCGGCGGAGCTAAAGAATGCGATCCGGAAATATACAGAACCGAAAAATTAGGAGGAAGTTTCTATCATTTTCAAGGAGGATGGTCATGAAGATACGAGTGAAGAATCATATTTATGTCTTGGCGATCTCCCTTCTTTTTGGAGCTGTGTTCGCTCACTCCGGGGCTATGGCGGCAGACAAGTTGGTTGTTCTCTATTCGGCCCGCTCGATGTCTCAATCCATGCCCTGGATCGCACAAGCGGCCGGTCTCTTAAAAAAGTACGACCTCGATATGGAGCTGGTTTATGTAGGAGGGGGCCCGCGGGCGGCTGCAGCGACAATTGCCGGGGATACTGATGTCACGGTGGTGGGAGGGGTGTCGATTGTCCGACCCTTTGTGCAGGGAAACAAAGATCTGGCATTCATAGGCTCTGTAAAAAACATCCTGACGCATAGCATTTTTGCCAAGCCGGACATCAAGAAACCTGAGAACCTAAGGAAGAAAAGGATCGGCGTCACACAAATCGGCAGTAACCCGCATTACTTTGCGGTTCAAGCGCTGCGTCATTTTGGGGTCGAAGCGAGAGAGGTTGCCTTCATCCAGACCGGAGGCACGGCTGAGACGCTTGCCGCGTTGGTTTCCGAAGCTATTGACGCCGCTGTATTGCTCCCGCCGATAGATGCCCAAGCGATTGATTTAGGCTATCACTACGTTATCAATGGTCCTGAACTCCGTATCCCCTATGCTGCCACAACCCTGGTCACACGCCGGGCCACAATCGCCAAGCGTCAACAGGTTTTAAGCCGGTTCATGCGCGTGATGGCGGAAGCAGGGATGATTCTGCATACCGATAGGGAGTTCACTTATAAGGTTTTAGGTAAGCAGTTACGCCTGACCGACAGGAAGATCCTGGACGCCGCCTACAATGCGGAGATCAAAGCTCTCGAGCCCAGACTGGTATTCAAGCCCGAAGCGCTTCAGGCGATTCTTGACGAGGTCGCGGAGATAGACTCGCGTGCCAAAAAAGTAAAGCCCCAGGAGCTCGTTGATACCCGTTATCTCGACGAGATGGAAAAGAGCGGCTTCTTCGACCAGCTTTGGTCAGGCAAGCGATAGGACATTCTTAAAGCCTCAAGGGGAAGAGGCGGTTACCTGGAAGCCGGAGGTCATTGAGGTTGTCCCTCCGCCGGTTTTAAAGGTATTCCACCGCGGCCCGCAGCCCCAGCAGGTAACTGTTCACCCCGAAGCCGGCGATCTGCCCGACCACCGCCTCGGCGATCAGAGAGCGCTTGCGGAATTCTTCCCGCTTATGGATGTTGGAGATATGGACTTCGACGGCCGGAATCCCCACCGCCGTCAGGGCGTCCCTCAGGGCAACGCTGGAATGGGTATAGGCCGCGGCATTGATAACGAGGGCGCCGAATTGTTCGGGCGACTCCTGAA
>MGRY01000208.1 GCA_001799045.1 Deltaproteobacteria bacterium RIFCSPLOWO2_02_56_12
AAAAAACCGACCTGATGTCTCCATCTGAAGGTCGGCCTATGTCCCAACTGGCTGCTCTTTGGTTAGAGCAACAACCCCTTGGATCATCTTCAAACCAAACTAACGATAAAAGAAGAGAAAGGCGAAGTCAAGGAATTTTCTTGCGTGGCAGGGTGCTCTCCAAGTCCCTGTCTAGCGTGAACGCAATGATCCGTTCACCCGAAACCGTGCTGATATCCGTATGGAGAGCTATCACCTTGGCCCCAGTGATATCACCAATCACTTTGAAGAGAATAGGCCGGGCATTTTCTATGAGCGTGGAGCGCATTCTTTTGATTAACTCCACACCGTCCACGCTCTTGGTTAGCTGTTGTTCGGCCGGGGTCAAGACTCCCTGGAGGCGCACCAGAACCATATCCTCAATAATATGGGTCCGGGCCTCTTTGGGCCCACGGCCCATATACTCCATTTCAAACTTGACTATTGCCTCAGTAATCTCGGCTTCTATTTCACCTTTCGTCTTCATCGCTAAGCAGTCCCTGGGCCTTCCTAAAGGGCCAAGACCTTATATTTTTTTAAAACCAAAAAAAGAGGTGGCCCGGACTCTGCCGGGAAGCCACCTCTTAGGCCATGAGCCAAAAATGAAGAGAAGCTATGCAGTCGCCCCCACCTTTACCCGCCACTTATCGAACCGGCTTTCCAGTCTGGTCAGTAGCTCCATAGCGATCATCCCGGTTGTAGCAAAAATCAAGATGCCGACAAAGACCTTATCGGTCTGGAAGGTGGCACCGGCCACTGTGATCATGAAGCCGATCCCCGCTGTTGCGGCGTAAAGCTCCCCCACCATGACGCCAATCAGGGCCCGGCCGACCCCGAGTCTCAAACCGGTGAGGATGAAAGGTAGCGTGGAGGGAAGCACTACGCTCTTAAAGATCTGCCACTCCGAAGCGCCGAAGCTCTTTGCCGCGTTGAGGAGGGTGTGCGGCGTGGTCTTCACCCCATCCCGCGTATTGATCAATATGGGGAAGACCGCTCCAAGAAAAATAATCCCAATCTTGGAGAGAACACCGATACCCAGCCAGATAATGACCAGGGGCAAAAGGGCAACACGTGGCGTAGCGTTCATGGCGTTGATAAAGGGATCAAAGATGTAGGCCATTCTTCTATACCAACCACACATGATGCCGAAGGGGACGGCGAAGATGACCGAAAGAAAATAGCCCCAGGCAAATTCGATACCGCTTATATAGAGGTCGTTGTAGATCTCGCCCGAAGCGAATAGCCCAACCGCGGCCTTCCAGATGAGCGAGGGGGCGCTCATAAACATCGGATTGATCAGTTGGAAGACCCCTCCAGTTAATTCCCAAATCGTGAGAAAGACAACTACAGCGGAGATTCCCAAAATCTTCTTTTCCTGATTGAGATAAAACTTATAGAGTTTGGAAGCCTCAGCCACCTTAACATCTAATAGTACTTCACCTGCCATCATATTCTGTTCGGCCATAGGTTTACCCTCCTAGTCCTTATTAACGAAAACCCACGAAGCTAAATTCCGTTGAACCCTTAGCAGAAGGGCTGGATAATGTCAATATATAACTTTGACTATTTTTTGCCACCTCTTTCCGCCTACCATAAGGGGACCGGCCTATCGCTCTTTTCGAATATCCTTGACAATTAGTTTAACATTAAATATTTTACGTGTAAACTTTCTAGCCTTTTAGGGAGACTTAATGAAACTGCTATTTATTACTCCGCCCATGGGGAACTGGGCGCCGTGGGGCGACCGGCACCTGGCATGCAACTCGCTATACAGCCAAGTCGCGGCTTTCGTTCGCGAAAAGAAGAGCGCCGACGTAGAAGTCCTCGATTGCCGTGCCTTGGGCTTCAACGACAGCGAGATGCTGGAGGAGGTCCGCAAGAGGCGGCCTGACGCGGTCTTTTTTGGCAGTGTCATTCCGGCGGCTGGAGGGGCGGCTCAGCTTAACCGTTTTCACGCTGCCATGAAGCGCATCAAAGAGATCGCTCCCCAGACGATCACGGTGGGCGGTGGGTTGATGTATACCGCCATGCCCAGGGAAATCATGCAGGAGAACCCTCAGCTCGACTTTGTGATCGTGGGTGTCTTCGGCGACAATGAATATACCCTTTGGGAGCTTTTGGAGGAACTCAAGAATCCCGCGCCGAAGCTCGACGAGATCAAGGGACTTGCCTACCGTAAGGGCGGCGAGATCGTCCTGAATCCTCGTCGAGGCGTCATCGCCAACCTCGATGAACTTCCCATGCCCGCTTATGACCTCTTTCCTATGGACCGTTACTACGGTTACTCCGTGCTCCCCCATTACAACGAGGCCGTGACCTCACGCGGCTGCGAGGGGGCGTGTCACTTTTGCTACGAGTGGTGGCTGGTCGACCCGCGCAACCCGCGTGACTTCACTACTCACCGAACACGGGGAGGCAAGCAAGTTGCCGATGAGATGGAGCTCCTGAACAAACAATATGGGGTAAAGGCCCTCACTTTTATGGACGATGACTTCAACTCCGACCGGCAAAAAATGGTGGACCTGGTGGAGGAATTGGAAAAGAAAAAGCTGGACCTCAGCTGGTTCTGCCTGGGACGCGCGCAAAACTTCATCCGCGACGCTGATCTCATCCCCCGCCTGCGGAAGGTCGGGATGTACCAGGTGCTGATCGGGATCGACGGCGGAACAGACGAGGAGATCGCCGAGGCGCGCAAGGGTCCAATGAAGGTCGGGGTCAAGGAGTTAAAAGAGCTGGTCCAATTCCTGCGCCAAAACGACATCTCGACCATTGCTACCTACCTCAACGGCTTCTGGGAAGACGACGAGGCGAAGATCCGCCAGCGCTTCCGCGCTGTCGATGAGATCGATCCGGACATAGTGATGATCCAGCTGCTCAACCCAATCCCTGGCTCACCAATCTACAAGCGGGCAGTCAAAGAGAACCTGGTCGAGATCAAGGACCTGAGCCTCTATGACCTGGAGCACTGTATTATGCCGACGAAGTATTTGAGCCGACAGCAGCTTGGAGAGCTGACCGGTTGGGCCTTTCAGGCCTTCTACAGCAAGCCGGGACGGATCGAGCGGATCTTGAACGGCTACACCTCTCCTTACGTCCGCATGAAGTTCCTCTCCTTTAAGGAAAACGCCGCCAAATTCGAAAAGGGGGCAGCGGAAGACGCTGTAGCGATCTAAGAAACCGCCTGTAGGACAATAATGGAACAAAAAGGACTTAGGCCCCTGAGCGGCAAGGTAATTCTCGTTACCGGGGCAAGCCGAGGTATCGGCGCGGCAGCCGCCAAACGGGTGGCCCAAGGCGGGGCAACCGTAGTGGTCAACTATCATCAGAATCGCGAGCGGGCATTAGCGGTCCTCCAGGAGGTGGAAAAAGAGGGCGGGAAGGGAATGGTCTTTCAGGCGGACGTGACACAAAGAAAACAGGTGGAGGAGATGGCGCGGGCGGTGCGAGAAAAATTTTCCGCCGTGGATGTTCTCGTCAACAACGCCTACTTCCCTTTCGAGGTCAACTCGCTGCACGAGATCTCCTGGGAGGGGTTAGAGAAGGCCACTCACCACGAGCTTGCCGCTTTTTACAACTGCGCCCGGGCTTTTATTCCAGGCATGATGGAAAAAAAGAAAGGCAGGATCATCGTTGTCAGCAGCCGCCTGGCACAGCAGCCTCTGCCCAGGATGGGAGCCTATGCGGCGGCCAAGGCCGCACTTGAGGCGATGGCCAACACCATGGCGATCGAGCTGGGGCCTTCCGGGATCACGGTCAATGTGGTCACTCCGGCTTTTACCCTGACGGACGCCTCGGCGATCATGCCGGAGGAGTTTAAGGAGAGAGTGCGCAAATCCCGGCCGCTGCAAAAGCATCTTTACCCTGAAGATGTGGCCGGAGCCATTGCCTTTCTCGCCGGCGATGAATCCGATATGCTCACCGGAAGCCACATCCTGATCACCGGCGGAAGCCATCTACAACTCTAGAAACAATGAAAATTGCAAAATGCAAAATGTAAAATTTATTTTCACCGGTTTGGACTTTGACTAGCCCAGGCCGGGTTTTTCATTTTGCACTTTTCAATTTGCACTTTGCATTCTGCATTGAACTTAAAAGATGCTCACTCTCGACGAGATTGTTGCAAGGCTCAAAGAGATCGTCGGCCCTCGCTTCGTCTCTACCAATCCCATCGACAAGATCAACTATCAGCACTCACTCGCCTACGGGGCCTACAAAGCCCTGCCTGATGTCATTGTTCGGGTGGAGTCGGACGATAACGGGAGCCACCCGCTGGCGAAGGTCTTGAGTTTCGCCAATGAAAACAAGATCCCTATCGTCGCGAAAGGCGGCGTCGGTATGGGCATCAGCTCCCCGCTTAAAGGAGGCATCCTCCTGGATATCCTCGGGATGGATAAAGTTCTTGAGGTAAACCCCAAGCTCCAATACGTCATCGCCGAAGGAGGCGCCAGCGTTTACTCTATCCACCACGCCCTGAGGCAACATGGCTTGATGCTGCCCAACTACGGGAGCTATGGTCCCGCCGTGGTCATTGGCGCCATGGTAACCAAGGGAGGCATCGGCTACGGCATGACCCGCTACGGCTGGATCGCCGACCTGGTGATCGGCCTGGAAGTCATCCTGCCTAGCGGTTCGGTGGTGCGTCTCGGCGCATTGGCCAACGCAGGAACAGAGTTTGGGCCGTTTCAAAAATGGATTCACCTGCCGGACCTTCTCGGGCTCTTCACCCTTTCGGCGGGAGCGCTGGGAATTATCAGCAAGGTTTGCCTCCGTGCCATCGAAGGCAAAAGGGAGTGGCTGCACGATTACTGTCACTCCTTTCGACGCGACGAACTGGATAACGTTCAAGAGGCGCTCCTCCAGCTCGTTAAAGGGGAGATGGTTTATGATATCCATTTCACCGACCGCTGGCAGTACCACTGGCCCATGGAGGAGGGGCTGTACGACAAATCCAAGATCCCTCAAGATGGCTGGTTTTTTTTAAAGACGATCCTCTTTGCGCGCGACCAAGAAGAGTCGGCCTACAAAGAGAAAAGAATGAGATCCATCTATCAGCAGCAAGGCGGGGTCGAGGTCGGAGAGATCGCCGCGAAGGGGATGGGGGCCAAGGCCCAGGAATACGGGCTTCACGGCTGGCCTGATTTCCATATCATGGGACCGGACGGGTGGTGCAGCTCGGTTGTGCGCCATACGGGGATGTTCGCCGTCACTTCCAAGATGTACCCCATCACATACTTAAAGGAGATGTACGATCTCGACGAGGCGGCCAAGAAGGAATGCGGGCTGTGGGATCCCGAGCACTCGCCCCAACATGATAGCTATGTAACCCGGGACCTGGCAATTAAGGAGGAATATTTTGTCTTCTATAACCCTTACGATGAGGAGGATGTGGCAAAAGTGCGTCGTTGGATGGGCAAGGTGCAGGAATTTAGTAATCAGAGAGGTGTTGTTTGGACCGCGCCCACACTTAGCACTAAAGGGCCTTATCCCTATGAACGTCTGAGGAATGTGTATGATCTTGTTAAGGAGATCAAACAGCTAATTGACCCCAATAATATCTTGAACCCGGGGACACTGTACTAGATCGTTATTAGTTATTGGTTATTCGTTGACTGGCCATCGAATAACGAATACACGAATAGACGAAAGAGGAGAATCAGATGGCAACAGCTAAGAACGATTACTTCGGCAAAAAACTCACGCCTCAAGAGGCCGAGGAGGTCGTCGCAGCATTAAGGGAGATGATGCTCGGTTTGGTAGACCGCTGGCTGTTCCAGGGGCGATTTCACAGGGAACTCGCTCAGGGAACCCTTCCTATGGAAGCGATCCGCGTTTTCTGGCAAAACTGGTACGGCTTTGTCGCCGAGATCAATAACCTCCATGGTTGCGCCTACCAGCGCCACCTCCCTTTCTTCAAGCGCCATCCGGAACTCCAAGGCCACTTCGCCGCCCACGTGGCTGACGAGATGATTCACCCCAAGCCGCCGGGCCACATTCAGATCGTCCTGGAGCAGGGAAGAAACTTCGGTCTCAAAGACGAAGAGATGATCGAGTACGAGATGCTTCCCGAGTGCCGCGCCTTTCTGGAGTATTACCGCGGCACCTTGTATGAAGGGACCATGGCCGAATGGTGGGCCTCCTTTTGCGTCGAGGAAGGGGTCGGTCACTGGGCGCGTTTCTTCGGCAACGCTCTGCGCGACACCTACAAGATGCCGGATAAACAGATTGTCTACTTTACAGTCCACTCCGAGGCGGACCTGGAGGTCCATGCCGACGGCGTGATGGGCCACGGAGATCTCGACTGGTTGGTGCTTAGAAAAATCCTCGAAGATGGTCGCGGCGAAACCCGGCCAGGCTTTAGCCTGGAATACTGCCTGCGCACAGGCACGGCCTATTTTGCCTGGTTTTTCGAGGGCGTCTACCAGTTCGTCAAAAAGGAAGGCCTCTACAGCCTCTGAAGCAATTCAAAAGGCAAAGGGCAAATCGAAAAATGCAAAGTGAAGGAAAACTCTCTCTCCGTAGTTTTGACTTTTACATTTTGCAATTTTCATTTTGCATTGTTTAATAGGAATCTCGATCGTGAGTCAACCCCGCAATACCAAAGAAGAGCTTTCTCCTCGGCCGTTGATGCGCCTGCTGGGGGACTTCGGCAACAGTCGAATTCTTGAGGCCGCCATAGAGTACGATTTTTTCACCTTGATCCACCGCGGCTTTGACACCTACGAAGAGGTCGCCCGTGAGGCGGGCACAGTGCCTCGAGCTACGCGCATCGTTCTCGACGGCCTCCTTGCCCTGGCTCTGGTGGAAAAGCGCAAGGGGAAATATTTTCTCACTCCCATCAGCGAGACCTATTTAGTCCGCGGCAAACCTTCTTACATGGGAGACTTCCGCTATGTAGCGTTGTCGCTCTGGGATGGCATGGCACACCTCAAAGAGACGCTAAAAACAGGCAAGCCGCTGAGCCGCTTGGATACATGGGATGAACTTGAGGTGTGGGAAAAGCTGGTGGTGGGAATCATGCCGATCACCCAGCCTGTGGCCAAAGCTCTATGTGAGTTTCTAGGAGTTGGGAAGACAAAGAAAGGGCTCCGCATGCTAGATATCGCAGGAGGCTCCAGCATATTCGGGATGACGGTCCTCGCCTGTGACCCTTCAGCGCAGGTAACCCAGCTTGATTGGCCTAGCATAAATACCGTGGCGAAGAAGCTCAACCGAGAACGGGGCCTGGAGGGAAGGATCCGTTTCATTGACGGCGAGTTTCGCTTGGCGCCGATCGAGGATAATCACTATGATCTGATCGTGGCAAGCAACTTTTGCCGCTTTGAGTCTCCCAACGGGAATCAGGAACTCTTTCGCAAGGCTTACCGCGCGCTCGAGCCCGGCGGATTTTTTGCAGTCAATGACTTTATCCCGAACGAGGAACGGACCGGCCCTACGTTCGCCCTGCGCTTTTCAGTCTATGCCCTGACCCACACCCCCGAAGGAGAATGCTGGACACTGTCGCAATACTCCGGCTGGCTTAAGGAAGCGGGATTCCACTCAATTCAAAGCCACGGGGATATCCCTGAAACCCTCCCCGGAACTACGTTGATTGTGGCGGAGAAGAAGTAGCAGAGGGGCTTCGCCGTTAAGCGAAGCCCCTGCTATGGAAAAATTCTTTGGCTCCCCTAGACTACCCGCACGGCGTCCCCGTTAGCACGCCGCTCGTGCTGGCGAACGACCATACTCCTGTATTGCTCGTACACCCTGTCACCACTTCAAGGGAAGCTGTGCAAAAGTTGCTACTTTCCCCGGCGGCGATTTCAGTACGGTTCTTCATCAAACAGCGCGCAAAAGCGGTCACCTCTCCGGATGGGAATCGTTAAACCCCACATCTGGAAAAAGAGGATGTGAGATGCTAGACTTCTGTGCGTGACAACCGGTTGCTTTACTGCTCATCTAGAGACCCTCGTTTTACCATTCTAATTATCCCCTTCGAGGGATGACCCTATGAAATACCTGGCGATCTGTGAAGATGACCTGCTTTTTCAATTCATGCGCAAGCTCGCGACCAGGCGGGGAGAGGTCCTTTTTTTGGTCGAGGAGGAGGGGGTGGCCAGGCGGATCAGGCGGCAGGGAGGAAGCAGTCAGTGGGGCAATCTGAAAAACCAATCCACCTACAAGAAAAACCACCTGGAGCATATCAGCCAGGCAATTCTCTTTATCAGAGATGCCGGCCTGCGCGAGCGGGTCTATCAGCATTTAAGACGCCTGAATGCCAAGCTCCCGATCCTCTCCCTCTCGTCTGAACAGGATGCTACAGGAAATCACAAAGATCCGTTCCTGCGCCAGCTTCCGCTGGAGGATATGTTCCATGAGTTTTGCGCGCCGCAGCTCCTGGATACGTTCAATCGTCAAAAGGTGGATCGGGTCCGCTCCCTTTTTCGGGAAAAGGACAAGATCCATATTTTATTGCAGCATGATCCCGATCCGGATGCCATCGGCAGCGCCCTGGCTTTACGCGAGCTGTTGGGACGCAATCGGGCCACTACTCCAATTGTCACGTTCGGCGGCGTGACCCGGCCGGAAAATCTCGCCATGCTTCGCCTCCTGGAAATTCAAATCGATAGGATCACATACGAAGATCTCCACCAGGATGGGGCCAGGCTAGCCTTGGTGGATGTACAACCCCCTTATTTCGGTGTGTCATTGGGCAAGGTGGATCTGGTGGTGGATCACCACCCAAAGCGGATACCTTTCACTGCCCGTTTCACCGATCTGAGACCTCATTATGGGGCCACCTCAACGATCTTCACCGAATACTTGAGGGCGGGGGGCATGGAGCCATCACAAAGGTTAGCCACCGCCCTGCTTTATGGGATCAAAACCGATACACTTTTCCTCGAACGGGGAAGCCAAATTGCCGATCTCGAGGCCTTCACCTTTCTCTACCCTTTTGCCAGCCGGGCTATGATCACCCGCATGGAGCGACCGGAGCTCCCGCGCGAGGACCTCGAGGCCCTGGGCCGAGCTCTGAGCCGCCTCCAGTTGGATGACGGTGTGGCGGTCATCCACATGGGCGAGGTGAAGAGGGAAGATGTCATCCCGCAGATGGCAGAGTTTTGCCTCCAGATCGAGGGGGTGGAATGGGGAGTAGTCTCAGGGCTGTGCGGAGACAAGGTGGTCATCTCAGTGCGCAATGTGGGGTATGTGAAGAGCGCAGGGGATATTATGAAGCGGCTCTTCGACGAGATCGGCAGCGCCGGCGGCCATCGTGCCATGGCTAAGGCGGTCATTCCCCTGGAGCGTTTTAAAGAACGATTCGGCGAGGTGAGCGAAAAGGTTATTCGCGAAGCTATGGTTCCGCTGATCACGCAACGAGAAGATGGAAATGACTGACAAACAAAAAGCCATCCGGGAGATCGAGCACACGGCGGATCTCGGGCTGGAAATCGAGGCTGCCGATTTGCCCGGCCTCTTTGCCTCAGCTGGAGAGGCGTTTTACGGACTCATCGCTGATCCTACGGAAATTCAGCCCAAAGAAGAGATCTCGGTCTCAGCCACGGGCGAGTGCTGGGAGGAGCTTTTCCACGCCTGGCTCTGCGAACTCCTGGCTCAGTTTAACCTCAAAGGTTTTATCGGCAAGCAATGTCGCGTCCATAGAGTCGAGCCCGGCCGCGTGGAGGGCCGGATCAAGGGGGAAATTTTGGATCTCAAGCGCCACCGCTTTCATACCGAAATCAAAGGCGTGACCTATCACGAATTCAAAGTGTGGCATGAAAACGGCAAGTGGCGCGCTCGGGTGATCTTCGATGTTTAGCGCCGGCCTTAGAGTAGGCAGTATGCAGTCAGCAGTCGGCAGCATAAATTCCGGATGTTTTTTTCTGCTTACTGCCTACTGCCTGCTGCCAACTAGTTCCCCAATAATCCGATCTAAGTGAAACATGGCCGGCGAAGAAATCAAACTCGAGCGCATCGAAAACTGCCTCTGGGAGATTCCCCGCCAGGGCGGCATGAGAGTTCCCGGGCGAATCTTCGCCACGGAAAAACTATTGGCCGGCCTGAAAGAAGACAACAGCCTGAGGCAGGTGATGAACGTGGCCCACCTCCCCGGCATTGTCGGTTACTCTCTCGCGATGCCGGACATTCACTGGGGCTACGGTTTTCCCATTGGCGGCGTGGCGGCCATGGAGCTGAACGAGGGGGTGATCTCTCCGGGAGGCGTGGGTTACGACATCAATTGTGGGGTCCGCCTGGTGACGACCCACCTTACCTACAGCACTATCCAGCGAAAGATGGCCGGGCTGATAGAGACGTTGTTCTCTCTCATCCCCTCCGGGGTGGGCTCGGAGGGAGCTATTCCAGGGCTCTCCAAAACCGAAGAGAAGCGCTTGCTGAGAGATGGCGCCCGTTGGGCAGTCGCCCAGGGCTACGGCCACCAGCAGGATCTAGACCACATGGAAGAGGGAGGCGCGCTGCCGAACGCTAACCCGGAGCTCTTAAGCGACCGGGCGCTGGCACGGGGACTCAAGCAGGTCGGCACTCTGGGCTCTGGAAACCATTTTCTCGAGATCGGCAGAGTCGAGGAGATCTATCTCTCCGATGTGGCTCAGGCCTTGAACCTATTTCCGGATCAGGTGGTCGTCCTTATCCATACGGGCTCGCGCGGGCTGGGCTACCAAACCTGCGAGGACTTTCTTAAAGTGATGAACCAAGCGATGACGAAATACGGGATTCAACTACCGGACCGCCAGTTGGCCTGCACACCGATCAAGTCTCCGGAGGGACAGGACTATCTCGCCGCTATGGCTTCAGCCGCAAACTACGCCTGGGCCAACCGGCAAGTGATCATGAGTCAGGCGGAAAAGGGGTTTTTGAAGGTTCTGGATATCAGCCCGGCCGAGTTGGGTTTTTCTCTCATCTATGACGTCTGCCACAACATCGCGAAGATCGAAGAGCATGTGGTGGATGGCCAACGGCGGCGGCTCTGCGTGCACCGCAAAGGGGCAACCCGCGCCTTTCCGCCCGGTCATCCCCAAGTTCCAAAGGCCTATCAAGGGGTTGGTCAGCCGGTTCTGGTACCCGGCGATATGGGCCGTTATTCCTATCTCCTGGTCGGATGCCAAGCGGCCATGGAGAAAAGCTTCGGCAGCACATGCCATGGGGCCGGTCGAGTCATGAGCCGGACGCAGTCGAAGAAGGAAAGTCGCGGCATCAATATCGATCAGGAGATGGCGCGCCGGGGCGTGGTCGCCCGTTACCAGGGCAGGGGGACGATGGCCGAGGAGATGCCCCATGCCTATAAAGACGTGGCCGAGGTGGTTGAAACGATGGACCTGGCAGGAATTTCGAAGAAGGTGGCTCGCTTCCGCCCCGTAGGGGTCATTAAGGGATAGAGAGATAATTGACTTAGGCCGTTCGATTTGCTAGTAAATCCGAATTGTCTTTAAGAGGAGGAGAGTAGATGACCTACATAATTGTTGAGCCTTGCATAGACGTCAAAGATACGGCTTGTGTTGATGTTTGTCCGGTGGATTGCATTCATCCCACAAAAACGGAGCCTGACTTCGAGAAAGAAAACAAGCTTTATATCGATCCCGAGGAGTGTATCGATTGCGGGGCCTGTGAGCCGGTTTGCCCTGTGGAGGCAATTTTCGAAGAGGCTGCAGCGCCGGATAAATGGAAGCATTTTACTAGGATCGACGCCGACTGGTACAAAAATAGAAAAGGGTAAACGCCCAACTCCTTGCCCGGAGAAATCCGGGGAATGAATTTCCCGAATCCGGCGAGTTCATCCCTCCCATCTCATCTTCTTACCCCCAGCCCGCGCTAGCGGGGCGGCCCAGGGTCACCGTGTTTTCATCAGCGGAGGATCACCTTCCCGCGAACAGCGAATCGAAGAATCTTTTCCTTGACAGTGCGGCGCGACGGAGTTTATAAGCCTCACTGTCAGTTACCTTCCAAGCAGGACGCAAGCAAGGTCTTTCATTGCCAAAATGTTTTCTACTGGAATAGATCAATAGACGCAGCTTCGCTCGAAAGGAGAAACGATATGGTCCTAGTCCTGAAAAATGAGCAGATCGAAGGCCTGGTCCCGATGGCGGAGGAGATCGAGGTGATCGAACAGGCCTTCCGGGAGCTGGGAGAGGGCGCAGCGATGAACTCGCCCAGAGCAAGACTAAGAGTCCCCTGGAAAGAGGAGGGAGGTCAATATTACTTCAACAACATCATGGGCTTGGTGCCCGGGATGAAGTCCATGGCCCTGCGCATCGATTCGAGCTTCTCAAAGGAAGTCCAGGTCGCCGGCGCTAAAAGGAGGATCTATCCCGGAGATTACATCGGACTGGTATTCTTGTTCGACATGGACACATGCGAGCTGCTGGCGATCATGGACGACCATGTCATTTCGACGATGCGCGTGGGGGCCACCAGCGGCGTGGCCACGAAATATCTCGCCCGCAAGGACGCTAGCGTCATGGGGCTTCTCGGCTCCGGCGAACAGGCGCGTACCCAACTCACGGCAGCGCTGGCGGTGCGACCGTTGAAGAAAGTAAAAATCTTCAGCCCGACGAGGGAAAATCGGGAAAAGTTTGCCCGCGAGATGAGCGCAGAGCGCAAGACGGAAATCGTACCCGTCGCCTCCGCTGAGGAGGCGATACGCGGCAGCGATATCGTGACCGCGGCGACCAACACCGTGGAGCCTGTGGTGGTGGGGCGCTGGCTCGAAGAAGGCGCTCACGTCAACAGTATCGTCGGCGGCGACGGTTATCTGCCGCGGCGCGAGCTGGATGACGAGGCCATTAAGAGAGCAGGGCTGATCGTCGTGGGCTACAAAGCGCAGATTTTCCTGGACCGCCAGGCGGAGTTTGCCGAGCGACTCGAGCGCGGCATGGTCAAGCCGGACGATCTCCACGAGCTGGCAGAGCTCCTGACCGGAAAGTGCCGAGGGAGAAAAAGCGAGAAGGAGATAACCCTCTTTAAAAACAATACCGGCATGGGAATCCAATTTGCGGCGACGGCAAGAAAAATCTATGAGAAGGCACGCCAAAAAGGGATCGGCACAGAGCTCCCGTTGGAACTGTTTATGACCCGGAGGGGCGATAGAGCTTACTCTCCGTGAAAATGACCTGCTTGCCTGTGGCTCCTCAGGGGCAACTCTTCCGAGCGCAGCCGATGGGCCAGTGCCTTGAGGGCCACCCTCGCCAGCCCCTGAGGCTGCTTACTTCAACGGTCAGGGCCTGCCGTGCACCTTCCTACTCCTACGTCTGCGCTCTCCAGCCTCACCCCCTCGGAGCCACAGGGAACCCTCTGTCCCTGAGCG
>MGRY01000209.1:0-1380 GCA_001799045.1 Deltaproteobacteria bacterium RIFCSPLOWO2_02_56_12
CTAGAGCTTAGGAGGATGAAATGAAAAACTTGATCTCAGTAGCCGCGCTCTTACTCATTTATATGGTTTTCACCCTTTCCTCTTGTGCCGTTCAGGAGGAGATGACGGCTCCGGCAAAGCCGGCTCCAATAGTGGAAGCGAAAAAGGTGCCACCACCGGAAAAGGCTCCTGCGGTTAAGGCGAAAGCGCTAAAGACCAAAGGGGACGTGGGACTCCTAGACCTGGAGAAGAACTACCTGATCCTGGTTACCAAGGAGGGTAAGCTTATCACAGCAGATTTTAGTGATAAAACCAAGGTGACCAAGATTGTTCCCACAGCTTCTAAGATGGAGGATATCGGCCTTGGTTCCTCAGCGTCTGTGGAATACCAGAGCAAGGGCGAGAAAAAGATCGTCACTAAGGTCGAATACAAAGGGGCCAAGGGAGGAGAATAATCCTACCCGGATTTTTAGACAGCCATTCCAAGAAGCAGGAGGAAAAATAAATATGAAGTCGATACTTGCCGGTGTGTTGGCGGTGTTTTTCTCTTTCGTTTTAGTCTCTCCGACTTCTGCCCAGGAGAAAAAAGCGGAAAAAAAGAAGGCAGAGAAGGCCTCAGGCGATGTAGGGCTTTTGGATACCGAGAAAAACTACATGATTTTGGTTACCAAAGAGGGCAAGCTTGTCACTCTGGATTTCGATAAAAAAACCAAGGTAACGGCCCTTAAACCAGAGAACGCCAAGATGGGCGATATTGGCTTGGGCTCTTCGGCCTCGATTGTTTATACGGAAAAGGGTGGTAAGAATACTTTGACAACTATTGAATTCATAGCGGCTAAAGGCGGCGATTAAACCCTCCTGGCTTCACATTCGGTTTTAAAGACGGGGCAGGTTTTGAAACAAACCAGAACCTGCCCCGTCTTTTTCCAAGCAAAACTAGTACAACAAGACGATTTTAAAATCCAACACATTGGTTCCGGTGGGGCCGGGGCAAAATAGCTCCCCCAGGCGACTGAAGAAGTTGTAGGAATCATTGTTGCGGAGGGCCCGGTAGGGATCGAGGCCGAGGGCGCGGGCTCTGGAAATAGTCCCGCCATCGGTAAAGGCCCCTGCTGCGCTGGTAGGTCCGTCGCTTCCGTCGCTGCCCGCGCTCAGCATAGAAAGGCCCGTGCAGCCCGTCAATTCTAGCGCGCTGACCAGCGCAAATTCCTGGTTTCTCCCTCCCATCCCCTTTCCTCGAACCCGTACGGTGGTTTCTCCACCCAGGAGAAAGCAGTGCGGGCGGCGATATTTTCTGGGCCCATTTTTTACCTGCTTTAAAAAGGAGCATAACTCTCTCGCCCTTGTCTCGTTATCTCCGCTTAACTCGGCGGTCAGAATAGTCGCTTTGAAACCCAGAGA
>MGRY01000209.1:1390-10625 GCA_001799045.1 Deltaproteobacteria bacterium RIFCSPLOWO2_02_56_12
TGCTTTGCCGCGGCCAGCGCTTCTCGGTTGTTGGCCAGGAGAATCAAAGGACTTTGGCCGGAGAGTACGCTTCCGGGCTTTAACGTCTCGGGGATTTCCCCCCGAACCCCTCGGAGCAGATAGTCTCTCGCTCTGGGTGGAGTCCTGTTTAGCAGGTGGTATCTCCTTAGTATGTTCCAGGCATCCCTGTAAGTGGTGGGATCGTGAAAAGAAGGGGCGGAGCCGATCACTGCGGGGTCATCTCCCGGAACGTCGGAAATAGCGAGCGTCACCACTCTGGCCGGATAGGCATGGCGCAGTATCCCTCCGGCTTTGACCCCGGATAGGTGCTTCCGAATGCAGTTCATCTCAGAGATATCCATCCCGCTTTTTAACAGGAGGTCCGTTACTGTCCGCTTGTCTTCCAGCGTGAGGCCCGGCGCAGGCTTCACCAAAAGAGAGGAGGCGCCGCCCATGAGAAAAAAAACGACCCAATCCTTAGGACCGGCGCTGCGCAGGAGATCGAGGCAGCGCTCCGTTCCTGCCAGGCTGCGCTCGCCAGGGAGCGGATGGTCCCCGACGGCAATCGAAATCCGCTCTGCTCGACCCTTGAAAGAGCGCTCCCGGGCAAGGAGCACGCCTCCCTGGAATCGGTTTTCAAAAAAAGCTCCCCAAAGCGGCGCCGTAAGGTCGACGCCCTTTCCCACGCCGGCTACGTAGACATTGCCTGTCAAGGAGAAACGGCGTTGTCCCTGCGTACCCTCTACCAGGAGAGTAGAATCCGAAATCTTTAGTTTCTTTTTTAAGAGAAGGGCAGGCTGGACCGCATGGATAGCGGCATGGTAGATCTCTTTGAGAACCGCCCTGGCTCGGGCTTCTATCGAGCCAGAAAGATCTTGCTTCCCTTTGCTTTTTTCATCTATTATACCGGTCATGAAGCTGGATTCAGGCAGCCACAGGAGGGGTTATGAGCGACAGTGAGTTTCTTCCCCAAGAGGGTCCCAAGGCTTTTGTGTCGGTTTGGCGCAAGGTGATATCGGACCCGCGGGGGTTTTACCGTGACATGCCGGCCACCGGAGGCTTCGAGAACCCCTTGATTTTTTTGGGCATCTGTGGACTTTTTTATTTTATCCTCAAGGTTATTGTCGGCGGTCTTCCTGATGCCGTCAATGCCCTCTTCTTGGTTGTCTTGGCTTTTATCTTCGGCCCTGGCATCTTGATGCTGGCGTCCCAGTTTGTTTTCCAAGGAGAAGGGGATTACGAAGGGAGCCTGCGTATATGCGCTTACGCCGGGGCCTGTCTGGTACTCGCCTGGGTGCCCGTTCTTGGGGTCTTCGCCTTTCTGTACAGTTTCTATCTTGTTTTCCTTGGCACGGAGAAAATTCATAAGCTGGATACCACCAAGGCTGCCATTGCAACCCTTATCGCAGTCCTGGTTACGGCAGCTATTATGGTTTTTGTCTTGGGAGAGGGAAGGATTCGCCGCCCGCTGTTATAAGCGATTGACGATTGTTGTCGGGTAGGGACTGCGTGGAAATTAGAGGTTTTCCTCCTCGATATCCGTGATCGCGAGTTTGCGGTAGGTTCTCTCGTCTTCAAATTTCTTTTGCAGCTTCCTCTCTTTTTCCATCTCCTCCTGGCACTTTACGCACAAGCGGGTGAAGGGAAGAATCTTCAGCCGTCCTAATTGTATCTCGCCTTCGCAGTTCTCGCAGCCGCACTCGCAGATCCCGTAAGTTTTGTCCTTGATCCGTTGCAGCGCGTCGTCGATGGCGTGCAGCTTCTCTCGCTCTCTATCATTCAGGATGAAATTGATCTCCCGATCTCTCTCATCGCTGGCCAGGTCATAGGTGTCCCGCCCCTCGTCCTTGCTCCCCTCCGTCTCCTCCTTTACCCGCTCCCGGATTTCCCGGAGAAGCTGTTTTTTTGTCTCCAGCAGAGTTTCCTCCGCTTTTTTTAGCAGCTCTTTCCTCAACTTTTTATCCTGGCTTGGTTTAGTGTTAGCCATGTAGTATGTCACCAATCAAATCATAGTCAAGGACCTGGGTAATCCTCACGTCTACCATGTCACCCGGTCGTACGTTGTTTTGCCTTTCATCGCTCAGACCCTTCTCGATGGTAACAGCCCCGTCCACCTCGGGGGCATGAGCCTGAGTGCGACCGAAGAGCCTTCCCGTATCCGCGTCACGGCCCTCAATCATAACGCGCTCTACCGTGCCGATCAAGGTCTCATTTTTTCTGCGGGAGATTTCCGCTTGAAGCTCCATCACCTCCTGCCAGCGCCGCTCCTTTTCTTCCTCAGGGAGCTGATCTTCCATCAGGGCGGCGGCTGTTCCATCCTCGAAAGAGTATTTGAAAACTCCCAGGCGGTCAAATTGCGCTTCCTCGACAAAATCCAGGAGTTCCCGAAAATCCTCATCGGTCTCGCCGGGGAACCCGACAATGAGTGAGGTCCGAAGGGTGATATCGGGGATCGCCCGGCGGAGCCTGTGGACCGCCTCACGCACGGCGCTGCCGCTTTTGCCCCGGCGCATTCTTGTCAGGATCCGGGCGCTGATGTGCTGAAAGGGGATATCCACGTACTTGCAGATCTTTTCGTTTTCGCGGATCAAGCGCAATAGGGGCTCGTCAAGGAAATTTGGATAGGCATAGAGGAGACGGATCCAGTGAATCCCGGAGACCAGCGCCATTTCCTTGAGCAGCCCGTAGAGCGTGGCGCCGTCTCGGCGCTCTCTGCCGTACGCCGTCAGGTCCTGGGCGATAAGGTTTATTTCCTTGACCCCGCCCTCGGCCAGCACCGTCGCCTCTTTGACGATGGAATCGATCGGTCGGCTCCGGTGGGGACCGCGGAGCTGGGGAATAATGCAAAAGGCGCACTTGTGGTCGCAGCCCTCCGAGACCTTAAGGAAGGCGGTGTAAGACGGGGTGGTTCGTAGGCGGGGCGTGACGTGGTCGTACAAATAGCGCGGGATACCGACGTATGTCCTTTGCTTTTTGCCTTCGCGGTGCTCCTTTAGGATTTCCGCAATGCGCGGAACTTCACCCGTCCCGATAAAGAGGTCCACCTCGGGCAGCTCACCAGTGAGCTGCTCGGAATACCGCTGAGGGAGGCAGCCGGCTACGACCAGGGTTTGGAGCCTTCCTTCTTCTTTCAGGCGGGCCGTCTCTAGAATAGTATCGATCGCTTCCTCTTTAGCGGCATCGATGAAGCTGCATGTGTTGATCAGAACGATGTCCGCCTCGGTCGGCTCGGAGACCATTTCGTAGTGGTCCTGCTGCAGCAGCCCCGCCATGACCTCCGTGTCGACCAGGTTGCGCGCGCAACCGAGACTGATGATGTTGACCTTTTCCTTCATGCCCTTACGATCCTAACTCCACCACATCCACGCCGGCGGGAACCTGCGGGCGGAAAAAGGAGTCTTTCAACCCGATCCCTCGTCGCATGTTGGAAAAACGAATCGTGGTCACATTGCCGGCGGCGTCTCGAATGCGGGTCCAAACGATATTGAAAGTATCACTATCGATTCCCAACACGATCTCGCCCACCCCTCCCAACTCTCCCTTCGGCCCAAGCTGGAGGACATAATTCCCCTGTTCCAAATTCTTTAAGCTCACTTTAAAGTCCTTTTTGAGATTGCCTATCCCCAGCAGGAAAGATAGGGGGGTCTCCGAGCGAAAGGCGTTTTTGAGCGGGCTTTTGATGACCTGTCCTTGCTCCGGCTGGTAATAATAAAGACTTTTCCCGTCCGCCAGGACGAACTGACCCTTCGGCTCATCATACTGCCAGAGCATCCTCCCGGGGCGCTTGAAATAGATTTTTCCCCACCCCTTGAGGGTGCGAGCGAGCGTCTTAAGCTCCGTCTCTTGCCGAAATTCCGCCACAAAGTCAACCGCGGAATCGTAACTCTTCTGCAGACTCTCGATGACAACTTCTTCTGTTTTCGTCTCAACCGCAGCGCCCGGAGGGCTGTCGGCGGGAACGAAAAGGAAAAGCAACCAAAAAAGAGCGAGTCCCGCTAGCCTTTTAATTGTCAATTTTCCTCGCATAGACCTCTCGCGGCTTTGCCCCATCCGCCGGCCCCACCACGCCGTCCCGCTCCATCTGCTCGATCATCCTGGCGGCCCGGTTATACCCGACTCTGAGTCTTCTCTGGACCATGGAGATGGAGGCCTGCTGCGTCTCCGTGACCAGTTCCACTGCCAGGTCGTACATCTCGTCATACTCTTCATCCACTTCCCCGGCCTCGATCTCCTTCTTGGCGTCAAAGACCTCGGGGCGGTAGCGCGGTTTTGCCTGCTGGTTGATGAACTCCACGACCTTGCGGATCTCCTGGTCGGATACATAGGCGCCGTGAACGCGTATGATACGTGCGGTGCCGGGAGGGAGAAAGAGCATGTCCCCGTCGCCAAGGAGCCGCTCCGAGCCGATGGAATCCAGGATCGTGCGGGAATCGACCCGGGAGGTAACCTGGAACGAGATCCGGGCGGGAAAATTGGCTTTGATCAGTCCGGTAATGACGTCGACGGATGGGCGCTGGGTCGCCAGGATCATGTGAATTCCTGCCGCCCGGGCCTTTTGAGCCAGGCGGGTGATATACTCCTCGATATCTCTGCCAACGGACATCATCAGGTCAGCTAATTCGTCCACGACAATGACGATTCGGGCAAGCCGCTCATGGACCAAAGGGGCTTTCTCTTGCAGATCCCCGCCGACCTCCTGCCCTCCGTCGGAGGGCTCCGTTTGCTTAAGCTCGATGACCGCGCGCTTGTCTGCCATCTCCTTTTCCAGAATCCGGTTATAGTGGTCGATGCCTCTGGCCCCTTTGTCGCGCATCAGCCGGTAACGCCGGTCCATTTCATCCATGGCCCAGAACAGGGCCGCGGCGGCCTTTTTCGGATCGGTAACCACGGGGACAAGCAGGTGAGGGAGATTCTCGTAGACTGTGAGCTCCAACATCTTCGGATCGATCATAATAAACTGGACATCTTGCGGGCTGGCCTTAAAGAGGACGCTTAGGACCATGGCGTTGATGGAGACGGACTTGCCGGTCCCAGTGGCGCCGGCGACGAGCAGGTGAGGCATCCGCGCCAGGTCCGCCACGAAAGGGGCGCCGGAGGTATCCTTTCCCAAGGCCAAAGTCACTTTCGACTCCGCGCCTTGATAAGTATCCGCCTCGATGACCTGTTTGAGAAAGACCTTCTCGCGCCTCGGATTGGGTATTTCAATGCCGACAACGGACTCCCCGGGAATAGGCGCCAGTATCCGCACGCTCAGCGCGCGCAGCGCCATGGAGAGATCATCTGCCAGCGTGACGATTCGCCTTACCTTGACCCCTGGCGCCGGCTTGAACTCATACATGGTGATGACCGGTCCGGGCCGCACGGCCACCACCTCTCCCTCGACTCCAAAGTCGGCCAGTTTCTTCCGCAGGATAAGGGAATTGGCTTCCAGGGTTTCCTTGTCGATCTTGACATGCTCTCCATCCGCCGAATCTAGCAGGGCAATAGCAGGGAGCGTGTAACCCTGGCTGACCTGGGGAAAATCCAGTTGCGCCTGTGGCGGGGGCGATTTTTTCTTTGCCTTCTTTGGCGGCTCTTCTTTAATCTCTTCTCTCAGGACAATCGGCGGCGGGACATATTCCTTTCGCTCTTTTTTGGTATTTTCCCCTTTTGCCTTTTCTCTTCTCTCGCGCCACTTTTTATTCAAGACCTCCAGCAGGACCAAAGACTGCTTGGCGAGTTTCACGGCCACTTTTTTTGCTTTCTCCAGAAGAGAGAGAAGGGATCTTTGGGTGACGGACATCACCGCGAGCAGGAGGGCCGATAGCACGATCAAATAAGCCCCCACGCGGCTGAAGAAGGAGATTAAAAAGCTTTTTGACAGGTCCCCGACGATCCCGCCCGCGGCGCTGCCGACCTCGATTTCCCGCAGAAGGCTCGTAAGGACCGCCACGCTCCAGAGAAAAAGGGCATAGCCGCCTGACTTTATCAGTTGAATGCCTTGATAGGACTCGCGGAATAGATTGTAAGAGACGGCGAATAGAAAAATGGCTAGGAGATAGGCGGAGAGTCCTAACCCCTGAAGCAGGAGGTCTGCCAAGTAGGCCCCGACAATTCCGCCCCAGTTTTGCGTTTGCAGACTTCCCGAAGGGGTATTAAAGGAGCGGTCTGTGGGATGGTAAGAGAGAAGGCTCAAAGCGATCAGCAGGGCGAGAGCAAAAATCACCACCCCCAAAATTTCCCGGTTAAGCCTGGAGCCCTTTTCCATAGTTATTCTTCTTTACGTCTCCATGATGAAGGGGAGGACGACCGGCCGCCGCTCCAGTTTTTTGTTAAAGTACCTGCGCAGCGCTTTGCGCACCTCCTCCTTAAGTTCGGCGGGATCGGTCCGGGTCTCCCGATTGATCCCCCGTAATGTCTCCAAGACGACCTTCTTCGCCTGCTCCATGACCTCTTCGCTCTCCTCGGCGCGCATGAAGCCGCGCGAGATAAAATCCGGCCCGGCCACGAGCTCACCGGTTTGCTGATGAATCGCCATAACGGCCAGGACCATCCCGTCTTCGGAGAGATGGCGCCGGTCCCGGATCACGACATCTTCGACATCTCCCACTCCCTTGCCGTCGACAAAGACCCTCCCGACAAAGACTGACCCTACTTTTCTAGCGCTCTTCCGGGTCAATTCCAGGACGGCGCCGTCTTCCAGCAGGAAGCAGTTCTCCGGCGGCAGCCCGACTTTCTGGGCCAGTTGGATATGTCTTACGAGATGGCGGTATTCTCCATGGATCGGGACAAAATAGCGCGGGCGCGTGAGCTGGAGCATGGTCTTCAGTTCCTCCTGGCTGGCGTGACCTGAGACGTGAATCTCCGAGACCCTTTCGTAATGGACCTCGGCGCCGCGGCGGTAAAGATGGTTGATGAGATTGTTGATCGTTTTCTCGTTGCCGGGGATCTGCTTGGAAGAGAGCACCACCGTATCCCCGGGCTCGATCCGGATCGACTTGTGATCGTCCAGGGCGATTCTATGCAGTGCCGAAAGGGGTTCCCCCTGGCTGCCGGTGGTGAGGAAGGTGGTTTGGTCGTGTGGGAGGTCCTGCCATCTCTCACTCTGGATCATGACCCCGTCGGGAAGATGGAGGTAGCCCAAATCAGAGGCGATCTGAGCGTTGTTGATCATGCTGCGCCCGCTGAGGACGACCCTGCGTCCAAAACGCTCCGACAGCTCAATGACCTGCTGGAGGCGGGGGATGTTGGAAGAGAAGGTGGCGACGAACAGTCGCGCGTGACTTTGCTGAAAGATCTCTTCGAGATTTCTCCCTACTTCGCGCTCGGAAGGGGTGTAGCCCTCACGCTCCACGTTAGTCGAGTCGGAGAGGAGAAGCAGGACCCCTTTCTCTCCGTAGGCGGCGAATCTCTGGAAATCGAACCGCTCGTCATTCATGGGTGTATTGTCGATCTTGAAGTCGCCGGTGTGAATGACTGTTCCGAGCGGAGTCTCGACGGCAAGGGCCAGGCAGTCCATCAGGCTATGAGTAACGCGTATCCCTTCGAGCTTAAACGGCGCCAGCTCCCAAACCTGTCCGGCCTTGATTTCTCTTAAATCCGTTGTCCGGTCGAGCCCGTGCTCGCGGAGTTTATTGCCCAGCAGGCCAAGGGTAAGGCGCGTGCCGAAGACAGGAACCGGAAGCTGCCTTAAAATATACGGCAGGGCTCCGATATGGTCTTCATGGGCATGCGTGAGAACAATCCCCTGGAGCCTTTTCTTCTTTTCCACGAGGTAGCTGATATCCGGGATCACCAAATCGATTCCCAGGAGTTCCGCGCCGGGAAACATCAGGCCGCAATCGATGGCGATGGCCGATTCGCCATGCTCCAGCAGCATCATGTTTAAACCGAACTCTCCCAATCCACCCAGCGGAATGATTCTCAGTGGTTCCATATAAATCCTTACCTCAGCGCCCATCTCTCTGTTGGGACCAGGGCGTGCACGCTACCGGCGCCTTGACTTGCGGTTCCGGCGTGTTGGCGGTAGTGAGACTCGATGAGGGTTCTTACGTGACTCAAAAGGCCGCGGATATTTCCCGCACGATACTGATCCAGAAGAACGGGCTCACTAACGATGACCTCTATTTCCCCGCCGCGGATACGCCAGTCTCCCCTTGGCAGGATGGCCCCGCTGCCGTTGATGGTGATCGGGACGATCGGGGTTTGTGTCTTGACGGCAAGAACGAAACCGCCTCTTTTGAAGGGCAAGAGCTGCCCGTCGGCGCTGCGGGTGCCCTCAGGGAAAACGACGACGGAGATCCCCCCTTCGATTCTCTCTCTCGCCTTTCTCAAACTCGCCATCGCCTTGGCGCGGTTCGATCGGTCCACGACGATGTGCTTTGAAGCCCACATGGCCCAGCCGAACAGGGGGATAAAGAGCAGCTCTCTTTTTGCCACCCACCGGAGCTGAAACCTGGCGAGACTTTGGACGAGCACCGGGATGTCGATATTGCTCCGGTGATTCGCCATAAAAATATATTGGCGGCCTGGGTCGAGATGCTCCAGACCTTTGACTTTTAGGCGAATGACGCCGATTTTCAGAATTCCCCAGGTCCAGAACCGGGAGATTTGATAAGCGATGCTTCCCTGGCGATCAAAAAACCCCAGGGGGATAATGAGAAGGCTGGCAGGGAGGGTGATCAGAATGACCAGGAACAGCTTTATGCTGTACAGCATCAAAATAAAACTTATTTTTAACAAGGGCTAATTTAGCAAAAAATCAGGAAAAAGTAACATATTTTAATCCACGGGGGGGAAAAAAGCAATAAAGTCGATCTGCTCTGGAAAGGCGGCTTTTTTTATTGACTAAAGAGTTCCCTGGCGTTAAGGTTGTTCTATATTGTTTTTTAGGAGATTTTATGTCGGTTAATAAAGCAATCCTTATCGGCAATCTCGGCAAAGATCCTGAAGTGCGCTTTACCGCTAATGGCAAGGCAGTGGCGCGCTTTTCCATCGCCACTTCCGAAGTTTGGAATGACGCCGAAGGCAACCGGCAGGAGAGGACTGAGTGGCACAACATCGTAGTCTGGGGAAAGCAGGGGGAAAGCTGCGGCCAATATCTGGCCAAGGGTAGGCAGGTGTATGTGGAGGGGAGCATTCGCAGTCGCACCTACGACGACAAGAGCGGCAACAAGCGGTACATAACCGAGATTGTAGCTCAAAGAGTCAGATTCTTAGGTGGCGGCGGTGGAACCCGCGTCGCGACGGAGCCGGA
>MGRY01000209.1:10650-11084 GCA_001799045.1 Deltaproteobacteria bacterium RIFCSPLOWO2_02_56_12
TCCGGCCAGCCCCCGCCGTTGGACGACGATATCCCGTTTTAAGAAAAGAAACGGTATAGAAATTTGCTTCTGAGCCGCGCGAAGCAGTACACCGCAGAATCTCCCTAAAGATACAATCCAGGACAGCTTTCGGGAAACAAGCCCGCCCATTTAAGCCTGCACTGGCTTTGTTCGCTTAATTAGTGTATATACGCTAATGGATGTTTTCGTGGGATACCCGGAAGGCGATCGTCAACTTTGAAAAACACGGGGTATCCTTTGAGGAAGCCGCCACGATTTTCGCAGATCCTGAGGGCTTAAATTGGGAGGATTGGGCTCACTCAGCGCAGGAGCCGAGATATAAGCGAATCGGCATATCCATAGCTGGAAATGTTTTAATTGCAGTTTATACAGTAAGGAGAACAAAAGATGGCAAAGAGACGAGTAGGATCATC
>MGRY01000209.1:11109-19443 GCA_001799045.1 Deltaproteobacteria bacterium RIFCSPLOWO2_02_56_12
GGATCATCAGCGCGAGGCGCGCGAGTCGTAAAGAGCGCAAGGCCTATTTCGGATAGTCAGATTGATTTCTCCGATATTCCGGAATCCACTGATGAGGAGCTTCGTCGAGCCCGGAGAGTGGGCCGCCCCAGAACAGGAAGGCCTCCCCGCCAGCTCATCGCGATCAGAATCGACCCGTTGCTATTAAAGCAACTCAGAGCAATGGCGGCGAAGCAAGCAAAACCCTATCAAACTTTTATCCACGAGCTTCTTGAGAGAGCGGTAAAAAGGGCAGCTTAGAGGCTGGCCTGATGCCAATTTCGGCCCTGGTTAGGCTGCTAGAGGAACTTGGGCCGAGCTTTAAACAAATAAAAGAAAGGCGGAAAAGAAATAATGACGTTTTTTGCTTTCTTTACACTGATCCTAGCGGCGGTCCTGGAAGTTGGGGGCGATGCGATGATTCGTGATGGAATAAAAGACAAAAGCCTTTTTTACCTGGCCGCAGGCGTAGGACTGCTCGCCTTGTACGGCCTCTTCGTCAACGTGTTGAGCACTCAAAGCGCGATTAGCAGATTAGTAAACTTCGATTTCCGTGGTTTGCCGGGAGCAAACGACTGGCAGTTTTCCAACCAACTCGGATTGTATGTTGGATTCTTCGCTTTGGCGAGCGTGGGTTGGGGGCATAGCAGGTACGGGGATACCGTGTCTGCGTCAACAATTGTGGGTTTGTTCTTAATCGGTCTTGGCGGACTCACCATGCAATATGGGCAGAAAATTTGGATGATATTTAGGGGATGACCGCTTTTAGATCAGCAGGTGACGTTTATCGTCGGCTCTCGCCCTTGATTTATTCACGGCTTATGCGGATACTAGGCTTATGGAAAAGCCATTCATTGTTTCCTCTCCTGATGTGATGGGCGGGACTCCGGTGTTTGCCGGTACCAGAGTTCCTGTTCAAACCCTGCTGGAATATCTTGAAGGGGACCGGTCCATCAAAGATTTCCTGGAAGAGTTTCCAACCGTTACACGAGAGCAGGTCGTTGCTTTTTTGGAGGAAGCTAAAGAGCTAATGATCGAGACGGTGTCTTGACGCGAAGATCTTGCCGACAGATTGGTACCTGCCTCAGGCTACTCGATTTCTGTCCCGACCTGTGGTGAACGCCAAAATATTTTCCACCACTTCGTCCATCAAACGCTGGCGCGCCTCGCGCGCGGTCCAGGCGCAATGAGGCGTAACCAATAAATTATCCAGCTCCTTGACGGCTTTGATGATGGGATGATCCGCAGGAGGCGGTTCCTGTGTCAGCACGTCCATTGCCGCGCCCGCCAGCCGTTTTTCCCGTAGCGCCCGGATAAGAGCCTCGGCGTCGATCAGGGCGCCGCGCGCCGTGTTAATAAGAAAAGCGCTGGACTTCATCAGGGCCAATGCCCGGCCGTCGATCAGACTTTTCGTCTGCGGGGTTAGAGGACAATGAAGTGAAACGATATCTGCCCGTGACAGGACTTCATCCAAGGGCAAGCGGCCCTTGGGAGTCGGGCCTTGAGAACCGGGACGGGCGGAGATCAACGCTTCCATGCCGAAGCCCTGGGCCATCTCCGCCACTCTCCGGCCGATGTTGCCGTAGCCGACGATGCCTAATTTTTTGCCGGCAAGTTCCAGGGTTGGATAATCGAACATGGTGTACATCGGGCTTTTTTCCCACGCACCCGAGCGCACCAGCTCGCCATATCGGCCCGCACGTGTCGCCAGCTCCAAAATAAGCGCCATGGTAAACTGGGCGACGGATTGAGCGGCGTATCCGGGAACATTGCATACCTTAATTCCGCGTGCCCTGGCAGCTTCCAGATCGACGTTGTCGGTGCCGGTTGCGGCGACGGCGATCAGCTTGAGACCTTTGGCTGCCGGTGAGCCAAGCAATGATTTATCCAGAACCACCTTGTTCAAAATGACCACATGATAACCTTGGAGTCTCTGCGACACCTCCACCGGGGCTGTCAGCCGGTGGACGGCGCAGTCCCACTTCTCTTTAAAGCTCTCCAGTGAAACGTCGCCGAAGGTCGACGCGTCCAGGAAGACGACACGAAAATCGTTTTCGCTCATGGCTATATTTTGCCCGCCATCCTTTTCGCCTCCTCCCAGAGGAGATCCATTTCTTCCAGCGAGGCCTCGCCCAAGGTTTTTCCCCTTTCCCGGATCTTTGTTTCTATGTGGGAAAAACGTTTAAGGAAGCGATCGATGGTCTGGGAAAGCGCCTCTTCGGCTTCCAATTCGAGGAAGCGGGAGAGATTGACCAAAGAAAATAGCAGATCTCCCATCTCTTCTTTTACGCGGCCCTCGTCGCCGGCTGCTACGGCCGATTTGAGCTCGCCCAGCTCCTCTTCGATCTTGCCCCAGACCGGTCCCGGTTCTGGCCAGTCGAAACCAAAATGAGAAGCCCTCTCGGTGACTCTCTGGGCGCGGGCCAAGGCGGGGACCTTGCGTGAAAATGTGCCCAGAGAAGAGCCGCCTCGGACAGCATCTTGCTGTTTTCTTTTGGTCTTAACCTTTTTCACTTGAGCTTCCCTTTGCCGAGAAAGTGTCATTGATCTTAAGCCATGGGTCAGATCATGTCCAGATCAAGTTTCTTGTGCGCTCAGAGCTTGTAAGTCGCCGCTTCTTGGTGTTAGTGTCGGGCTTCTTATCCATATTCATCCCGTGACATCATTAGAGCCGAGCAAATCCAATGCGGCCTGAGCTTATTGCGATTCTGTCAGCGATGGGTTGGGCGGGAGACGCCATTCTGGTGCGCATGGGGGCGCGCACCTCCAATATCTACGCGGCGGCATTCCTGAGCTATTCCGTTTCGGCCCTCTTTCTCTGGTGCTATCTCCTTCTCTTTTACCCTCTTCGTCTCCTTTGGTCGCCGGCTACCATCTACTTTTTACTCAGCGGCTGCCTCCAGCCCCTGCTGGCAAGAATACTCTTCTACATCGGCATCACCCGTCTGGGGGTCTCTCGCGCCGGTCCGCTGCGCGGGACAAGCCCCTTCTTTGCGCTCGTCCTTGCCGTGCTCTTTCTCCACGAACGGCCGACGCTTCCGGTTTATGGCGGCACCGTGCTCATCGTGGCAAGCGTCTGGCTCATTTCCTGGCGCAGCAGCGGAGAAAGTGAGTGGAAGCTTTTTGATATCATTTTCCCGTTAGGGGCCGCGTTCGTCGGCGCCGTGTCGCAAAACCTCCGTAAGGGGGGACTGCTCATCCTCCCGGATCCCTACATCGGCGCGGCGATCGCCACCACCACCTCTCTAACGATCTTTGCGATCTCCTTGCTGGTCATGGGGCGTATCCGGCTGATACAGCCTCGGAGAGAAAGTTTTCCTTTCTTCGGGAGCGCCGCTTTAGTCGCTGCTACCGCGCAGATCCTTAACTTCATGGCTCTCACCAAGGGAGAAGTGTCTGCCATGGCCCCGCTTCTCGATAGTACCCCGCTCTTCACGGTACTGTTCAGCGCAATTTTCCTAAGAGATTTGGAAAAGGTAACTGCCAGGATTGTTCTCGGCGTGCTCCTGATGCTTACCGGAGCCATCATTATTACCAGCCGCTAACCCGTCCGGCGATCAGGCATAGTTGTTGAACTTAACCTCATCCTCTCATTACTTCGGTCCCAGTGACTTTATAATCGAGAAATCAAAAACCTTGTCTCTTGGTATCCTTTTGTCCGTCCCGATCGCCTTAAGCTGAAAATCGAGGACCTTGTCTTGAAAATCTTCCGAGATTACGCCGTCGGAGACAAAGACCGGAATGCCCGTATCGTAAGTCCCTAAAGCCGTCTTGTAGGGTATGTTCATATATTTGGCCATGATCCTCGCCGAACCTTCTCTGTTGTCCTTATAAAACCTTAATCCCCTCAATGTGGCCCGGAGGAACCGTGCCAAAACATCGCGTCTCTTGGAAAGAAAGGGCTCGCCGGTCGCCACCCCGCCGGTAAGCGCGCCTACCTCGCTCTCGAAGGAGGCAAGTTGTTGGAACCCTGCCTCCTCGGCTACGAGGTTGCCTGGAAGAGTGAGAACCGCGGCCTCAACGGCCCCACTTATGAGGGCTCTGATCCGCACGTCCGAGGTGCCGATATAGATAACTAGCAAATCTTTTTTCCAATCTAGCCCCTTCTTTTCGAGGACGATTTTGAGGAGCCGGTCGTTGGTGCTACCTGGCGTGGAACTGGCAATCTTAGCCCCCTTAAGATCCGCAAAACTCCGGACGCTTTTCTTTGAATAGAGCCAGTATGAGGGTTTGTCGTTGAAAATCATGACAACCTTTAGCGGCGCCCCCTGGAGAATCGCTGCCAGCGTGGTGGTGCCTACAGTCTGAGTTGCCTCCACGGTTCCGGCGACCAGCATCTGGACGCTAGGCCCGGTTCTTACACCTGCCAGAATCCGAACATCAAGCCCTTCTTCCAAGTAGTAGCCTTGCTCTTGTGCGACCCGGAAAGGCATAGAGTACACGGTATCTGAGCCAGGACTGCTTACTCTGACGATGGGACGGGAATCCTGACCCTCGGCGGAAAGCGCCGTGAGATGAGCAACAAGGATGAACATGAAAGTTCCGATCCAGATATGAAGTTTGTTGGGCAGCATAGACCTTACCTCCCTACGCTCTCTTATTTGCCATACTTAAAGCACTCCGAAATCGAATTGTCCAGGGTGGACCTGGCAGAGAAAATCTGATACAGAATGGACGATTTTTAATTGGTATGAATTCTTGAAAGGAGGCAATCTATGGACATCACGACTTCAACCATTCATCTCAACACTCCTGACGGCAAGATGGAGGCTTATGAGGCGAGGCCCAAGGACGGAGAGGCCCGGCCGGCCGTTATCGTCTTGATGGAGGCCTTCGGGGTTAACAGCCACATCAAGGACGTTACCGAGCGGGTCGCGCGCGAAGGCTATGTCGCCGTAGCGCCTGACCTCTACCATCGGGAGACGGAGCGGATCGTCCCTTACAATGATCTGCAAAAGGCGATCGGCATCATGAACCGCCTTCAGGACCCCAAGGTCATGGACGACGTGGGCGCGGTTATCTCGCACCTGAAATCCCAGAGTTACGTCAAGGCCGGCGCTGTCGGCATCACCGGCTTTTGCATGGGCGGCCGGTTTACCTATCTGGCTGCGGCGCACCACAACAAAGAGATCAAAGCCGCAATGCCCTTTTACGGGGGGGGCATTCCGATGGGCAAGCCAAGTCCTCTGGAACGCACGGGCGAGATCGGCTGCCCGATTTATCTTTTATTCGGGGCTAAAGACCAGCTTATTCCCCAGGACCATGTAGCCCAGATCAACAAGGCGCTCACGGATGGCAAGAAGAACTTCACGTTGAAGGTCTATCCGGAAGCCGGCCATGGCTTTTTCTGCAATGAACGGGGCAGTTATCACGCGGAATCCGCCAACGATGCCTGGGAAAAGTTTCAGTCCTTCTTTAGCCAGCACCTTAAGAAATAGGCTGGCAGGAGGGTTTGCGAAAAGAGGAAAGGTCTCTCCCTTTCCTCTTTTTTTTCTTGCCCGGGAATGTCAAAAAGACAGTTCGTCGGGTTTGTGGTAAGTTGCAGAAAAGGGTTGTCAAGGTGCCCCGGAAGAAAGCCAAGGAACAGGTTGCCGTCGGGCTTATCCAGATGAGGGCAGGAGAAGATCCTGGGACCAATCTGGCCAAGGCCGTGGCCGGGATCGGCGTGGCCGCTAAGAAAGGGGCCCAGATCGTCTGTCTTCAGGAGCTCTTTCGCTCGCGTTATTTTCCCCAGACTGAAGACGCCGAAAAGTTTAAACTGGCCGAGCCCGTCCCCGGTCCGGCCACGGAAACCTTGAGCCGGCTGGCGCGGGCAAAAAAAGTCGTCATTCTCGCCTCGATCTTCGAGAAGCGTTCGGCCGGGATCTACCACAATACCGCGGTAGTCATCGATGCGGACGGATCGATCCTGGGAAAATACCGCAAGATGCACATCCCCGACGATCCCTGCTACTATGAAAAATTCTATTTCACTCCGGGAGACCTCGGGTTTCCCGCCTTCCAAACGCGCTACGCTAAGGTCGGCGTGCTTGTCTGCTGGGACCAATGGTTTCCTGAGGCCGCCCGCTTGACCGCTCTTGCCGGCGCCGAGATTCTCTTTTATCCGACGGCGATCGGATGGCTCCCCACGGAGCCGCGCAGCACCGCCCGCGTCCAGCGCAGCGCCTGGGAGTTGATCCAACGGGGACACGCGGTAGCCAACGGGGTATATGTGGCCGTGGTCAATCGGGTGGGACGGGAAGGGAAGCTCAAGTTCTGGGGCGGCTCCTTTGTTGCCGGTCCATTCGGTGAAATCATCGCCCATGCCGGAGGCGAGAAAGAAGAGATCCTGGTAGCGCGCTGTGATCTTAAAAAGATTGATGAGACGCGCCAGAGCTGGCCATTTCTGAGAGACCGGCGCATCGATGCCTACGGACCCCTCACTGCGCGCTTTTTGGATGAAGACTCAAACCTGACATCTGCTCCACTGACCTCCCTTGAAGCCGTCGCAAGCAAAGAGTAATCCAAGCGGAGAACGGGGCTCGCCGCGTCACCTCGGCTATCGCATGCCGGCGGAATGGAAGCCGCACAGGGCCACCTGGCTCGCCTGGCCGCACAATCTTAAAACCTGGCCCGATCAATTGGAGTCCGTCAAGCAGATCTGGCTGCAAATGATCCGGGCAATCTCGCCCGCCGAAGAGGTCTGTCTTTTGGTCGATGATGAACGGGAACACGAGGAGGTCATTAGCCGCATCAGGGATGGCGGGGCGGCAATAGAGCATCTATCCATTTACAAGATTCCTACGGTTGATGTGTGGATCAGGGACTACGGCCCGACCTTCGTTACCAGGGGAGGGGAGGAAGATAAGATTGCCTCCGACGATTGGATATTCAACGGCTGGGGCCGCAAGTATGAGTCCTACATGCAGGATGATAGCGTTGCCAAAGAGATAGCCGGCCTCCTCCGCGTTCCCGTTTTCGAGCAGAGAATTGTCCTCGAAGGAGGCTCCATCGATGTCAACGGCAAGGGCGCCTGTCTCACCACGGAGCAGTGTCTGCTGAACGCAAATCGCAATCCGCACCTGGGCCGGAACGAGATCGAAGAGGTTCTCAAAGAGGGTTTAGGAGTTGATCACTTCATCTGGTTGGGCGAAGGCATTGTCGGCGATGACACGGATGGTCACATCGACGACATCGCTCGTTTTGTCAATCCGACTACCATGGTATGCGCTCTCGAGGAAGATCCCAAGGATGAAAACTATACGCTGTTGCGGGAAAATTACGAACGCCTGCTGGGAGCGAGGGATCAGGATGGAAAGAAACTCGACGTTGTGCCGCTTCCTATGCCCGGCCCGGTTATTTACGAAGGGACGAGGCTCCCGGCCAGTTACGCCAATTTTTACATCGCCAACGGAGCGGTTCTTGTCCCTACATACAACCATCCTAACGATCGCCCGGCCTTGGGGATCCTGGGGGATCTTTTTCCCGGCCGTAAGGTCATTGGCATTCCCTGCGAAGCCCTTGTTGTCGGGCTTGGCGCGATCCACTGCGTGACGCAGCAGGAACCGGCCACGGGTTTCTGAAAAGTTTCGAGTCTTTTTCCCCTACCGCCTATTGCCCCTTGCTAAAGCGCCACCGGTCCTATAGGGTCGATCACGCATCATTCCTTCATCCTAATGGCGCGCGAGAGGTAGAAGGCCGGGCCATGAACTCAACGGTGGCATGGACTTCGGCTCTGGTTTCCCGGCGAATGCATTTCCGGTCCTGACCCCCTCCTTCTTCCAAAATCCAAAGGCTATCAAGGGCCTGAATAAGGAGAGCAATATGAATCCTCTAAAGGGGAAGGCGCATGGCTAAAAACAGAGTGTTCATCAGCTACGATTACGACAGGGACAAGGCCTCCAAGGATCGGCTGCTCGGGTGGGATGCCGGCAAGGAAATCGATTTCTCTTCGTACGACCAGTCCATCGAGGTCGCGGTAGATAGCGATAACGCGGCGGCCATCAAGCAGGTCCTATCCGCTCGTATAGGCGACTCAAGTCACTTCCTGTGCATCGTCGGCAGAGAGAGCTACCGAAGCGGCTGGGTGGAGTGGGAAACCCGCAAGGCGGTCGAGCTCAAGAAGAAGCTCGTGGCCGTTAGGACCGACTCGATCAACAATCCGCCGCGCGCACTGCAGAGCGCCGGCGCGTCGTGGAGCATGATGTTCAACTTCGACTCCATCAAAAAGGCGCTCGCCGACGTCTAGTCGTCTACTCCGGCAGATCGCGTTGAAATACGGGCATTAAGGGCCGGCCTAGCGTGCTTGTTGTTTCGAGAATTCCCGAAAGCCGGAAG
>MGRY01000209.1:19452-20234 GCA_001799045.1 Deltaproteobacteria bacterium RIFCSPLOWO2_02_56_12
TTGTTTCGAGAATTCCCGAAAGCCGGAAGTTTCCCTCCCCTTGACAAGACGGCTATCCCTCCATAAGCTACATGCATATATGGGGCAGGTGATTCATTTTAAAGAGCTAAACCAGGCGCGGCGCCGTCGTTCGGAAAAAGTTAGCATGGAGCAATGCGTGGAGCTCTTGGAATGGAATCTCAAAAAAAGCATGGAACAATACTTTGTCTCTCCGCCCGAGGAAAGATCCATGCGGGCAACCCAGATCCGCAAGCTCAGTGAAATTCTGGAATACGCCGTGCGTCTTCTCTAGCTCCACAATTCCAAATCGTGGAAGCGCTCAGTCCTATCCTGCCGGTTCTTCTCCTGGTTGTCGGTTTTGCCGGTCTTGCGTGGTTTTTCCTGCACCGGGTGCAATCCCTCTTGTCGGAGAAAAAAGAAGACCAGTCCCTCCTCTTAATCCAGCAGCAGATCAATCAGCTTCAAGGCCAGTTCACTCAAGTCCTCGACAACAGCACCCAGCTCATCCATCAGCAAATGGGACAGCTCGTTAGTAACGTTAACGAGAGGCTCAAAGAAAGCTCCGAGGTTCTGCAGAAGAGCCAGCAGAGCCTGGGGGAAAGGCTCGACAACGCGGCCCGGGTCGTGGGCAACGTGCAGAAGAGTCTGGGAAGTTTGGAGGAGGCGAATCGGAAGATCTATGAGGTCGGCAAGGATATCGCCTCTCTGCAGGAGATTCTTCGCGCCCCCAAGTTGAGAGGCGGGTTGGGGGAATTTTTTCTCGGCGACCTCCTGGGTCAGAT
>MGRY01000209.1:20298-21182 GCA_001799045.1 Deltaproteobacteria bacterium RIFCSPLOWO2_02_56_12
GCATGCGCGCAATTCCGCCCCGGTCGACGCTGCGACCCGGGCCGCAAATGTCGATGAAGAAAGCTCATGATCGGCGCACAGCACCAGTGCCTGATTGATCGCCGTGACCGCACCCGTGCCTGCCCTTGATTCGAACACTCCCGCAATCGACTCGGCAACGCCGTTGCCGGGTTTCGGTATACGGAATCCGGGTCGGCGCGCCAGATAGCCGACGCAGCCGGCGAGAGCGAGCACCAGCTGACGCGCAGCGGAAATCGTTGTCCCCCGCCGGATTTCGCTGCCCGCGGTTTCGGCCACGCCTAGCATGCTGGTCGCGAGCGCATAGATGCGCGGGATCGGCAGCCGAGGGCCCTGCAGCGCGACTCCGTCCATCATGCCGGCGAACTCCGGCGGAAGCGGTTCGTGGTCCCAGTGCATGGGCTCGTGGTGCAGCACACCGGTCCAGAGCAATTCGGCCACGGCCTCGAGCGAGCAGCCGTTGCGGGCGAGATCCACCGCGGCGCGACCTCGATAAAGCGGGCCCTCGGGTGTGATCTCGGTGATCGAGGTGTTGATCACCGGCTGCCCGCCCCAGCGCATCGCCGATTCGGCCATGGCGCCCTGCCCGTGGCGCGCCACGCTGCGGGCGCGCACCTTCTCGACGTCCTCCCGGTAATAGAGGCGCTGTTTTCGATCCAGTTGCGCAACTGAACGGATGAGTCCCCGACTGACGTAGGTGTAAAGTGTCTGCGGCTTGACGGACAGGATTCGCGCCGCGTCCTTTGCACTCAAGTAATCGGAGTCGGCAATGGCAGGAGGGAGGGTGTCGCGGGAGCGCATGGTCAGGCGCAGGGTCGGGTGCATCGGGTGAAATGGGCTCGGATAGGTCGATTATACGATCGAGA
>MGRY01000210.1 GCA_001799045.1 Deltaproteobacteria bacterium RIFCSPLOWO2_02_56_12
AGAGAGACAAATCCCCTCAGACAATATTCCCCGATGCGGTAGCGCAGCCAGTAGAAAAATTTTCCGATATACCTCTTTTTCTTCTTAGCCATGGTGCTCCGTCTAGTGACTTTTTATACACTCTTTTCGTCGAAGCGGACAAGCGCAAGCGGACAAAAAAGGGCGGTGGAAAGGCAAATCCACCGCCCAAACGCCGCAAGGAAGCAAAAAAGCTAGCGGCCGACTGCCTTGAGGAATCTCTGTCCTGTACGACCCGCTACCGTCACCCCCCCTTGGCGTTTTTCCCGCCGAGGAGTTAAGCGGTAGATTTTGGCCATGGGCCTCTCCGTCAGCTTCCTTTCCTTCCAGCGCGCCAGCCCCTGCCGCACGTACTGGGGCTCAAGACCCAATACCTCACAGATACTCTCAAAGGAAAATAACCAATCGCTGCCCTCCTCCATGATCCACTCCTCCGCCTCCCGAAACATCCCTCTCCCCTTACGGTCCCGGGCAAACAGATGCTTCTGAAAACAGGCGATGGCATCCTCCAAGACTGCCAACATCAGCCTCTTTTCCGGCTCTAAGTGGGTCTTGCGGCGAAAGGTATCCAAATACTGGGCAGGGAGAATCGTGTCCAGCTGAAACAGCGACGACACCCTTTCTTCTACGCTCAGTCCCGTCTCGTGATTCATAAAAACCACCTCCCTATCGGGTGCGGCCTGCATGGGATTGGACGCCCATGGGGTCGAACCCATTCATGCCGCGCTCGAAAGAGAAGAGGAAGTCATAAGGGCCTGACAAGGGGTCCGTTGGAGATCCGCCAAGGTTGTACGGGCAAAGATATCGACCACCTCACGCTGGATCTCGCTCCATACCCCCATCATGGTACATCGAGGAAGGTGATCGCAGCTCAAGTGCTGATCCATACAGACATTGACGGCAATGGGACCCTCAAGCGACTCAATGATATCCTGGAACGAAATCTCGTCAGGCGATTTTGTCAGGGTGTAGCCGCCATCCGGTCCTCGTTTGGATTTGACCAGTCCGCTACGGATCAGGTTCTGGATAATCTTCTCCAGAAACTTGCGCGGAATGCCCTGATGCTTCGCGATCTCCGCCAGGGAACAGCTCCGATCCGGATCCTGAGTGGAAAGATAGATCGCGGCGCGCAGGCCATAATCAACCCTTCGAGGAATCTGCATGATACCCATCGCCTTTATCTCCTTGCCCCGGCCCTGTCTCCGGTCCCGTAATCGCTGCGCTGAGCCTCCTGCCTGTGACCCAGCTTACCCAGGGCGGAGAGCCCTTGGAGGCGTTGGACGATCAAAGGCACCTTTTCGCTGACAAAGCGAACCTCTTGCTCGGTGCTATAACGGCTCAAGCTGAAACGCACCGCACCTTGAATCCAGTCGGGCGGCACCCCCATGGCGCGAAGCACGTGGGACGGCTCCACCGACCCTGCAGTACAGGCGGATCCGGTGGAGGCGCAAATGCCGTACTGGTCAAGAAGGACCAATATCGCTTCTCCTTCCAGAAACTTAAAACTCACGTTCGAGGTATTCGGGATACGCTTTTCCCTATGGCCGTTAACCCGACAGCCGGGACAGGCGTCGAGCAGAGATCGCTCCAGTTGATCACGCAATGGCCGCACCTTCCCGTCTTCCTCCCCCAGATGCTTGAGCGCGACCTCCGCGGCCATCCCCATCCCGACAATTCCAGCCACATTTTCTGTTCCACCCCGCCGGTTACGTTCCTGATGGCCGCCCACAATAAAGGGATGAAAGGTAATCCCTCTCCTGATGTAAAGCGCGCCGACCCCTTTCGGCCCATGAAACTTATGGCCCGATATCGTCAGCAGATCGACCGGGCCCGTTTGCAAATTCAGCGGGATTTTTCCCGCCACCTGCACCGCGTCCACATGGAAAGGAATGGACCTTGCCTTGACGATCTCTCCAATCGCGTCAATGGGAAAAATCACTCCGGTCTCGTTATTGGCATACATGACGGAGACCAGCGCGGTGTCATCCGTCAGCGCGTCCCTCAGTTCATCCGGATCCAGCATCCCCTCCTCATCTACTTTGAGCCACGTGACGCGATAGCCCCTCTTTTCCAAATACTGGCAAAGAGCCAACACCGCAGGGTGCTCGACTTGAGTGGTCACGATATGGCGTTTGCCGGGACTGGCTTCTAAAATCCCCCGAATCGCCGCGTTATCTCCCTCAGCCCCGCAACTCGTAAAAACAACCTCAACCGGGTCCGCTGCCCCCAAGAGAGCCGCTATCTGCTCTCTCGCCTCCTGAATCTTTCTGGCCACCTGACTGCCAAAACCATGGATGCTGGAGGGATTACCATAAAGTTCCGTCAGATAAGGCTGCATGGCCTCCAGCGCCTCGGGGGCGAGACGTGTGGTGGCGTTATTATCGAAGTAGATCACTTCCGGCATCGTTAATTCTTCCTTCAAACCCTTTCAACCCTTGATCCCTTTAACCCTTTATCCATCCCCTATCCCACGCTGCCTTCCAGGCTCACCCCAAGAAGCTTCTGCGCCTCGACGGCAAACTCCATTGGCAGCTCGCGAAAGACCTGCTTGCAGAAACCGCTAACGATCATTGTCACCGCATCCTCGGGCGAAATCCCACGCTGCCGGCAGTAAAAAAGCTGGTCCTCCCCGATCTTCGAGGTCGAGGCCTCATGCTCTACCTGCGACGAGTTGTTCATAACTTCGAGATAGGGAAAGGTGTGGGCGCCGCACTTATCACCCAGCAGCAGCGAGTCACACTGCGAGTAGTTGCGCGCGCCGGTAGCGCCCTTCATGATCTTCACCAGCCCCCGGTAGGTATTCTGTCCGTGCCCCGCGGAGATGCCCTTCGAAATAATGGTGCTCTTGGTGTTTTTCCCGATATGGATCATCTTAGTGCCGGTATCCGCCTGCTGGTAGTTGTTCGCCAGCGCCACCGAGTAAAACTCCCCGACCGAGTTGTCACCCTGCAGGATGCAGCCCGGGTATTTCCAGGTGATCGCCGAGCCGGTCTCTACCTGCGTCCAAGAGATCTTCGAATTCTTGCCGAGACACTTTCCCCGCTTGGTGACAAAATTATAGATGCCGCCCTTGCCTTCCTTGTCGCCCGGATACCAGTTTTGCACCGTGGAGTACTTGATCTGGGCATTCTCGAGAGCGATCAGCTCTACGACCGCGGCGTGCAGCTGGTTCTCATCGCGCATCGGCGCGGTGCATCCCTCCAGGTAACTCACATAGCTGCCTTCGTCGGCGATGATCAACGTGCGCTCGAACTGACCCGTTTCGGCGGCGTTGATGCGAAAGTAAGTGGACAGCTCCATCGGACAGCGCACCCCTTTAGGGATGTAACAAAACGAGCCGTCACTGAAGACGGCGGAGTTGAGCGTCGCGAAGAAGTTGTCGGTGTAGGGCACGACCGAGCCGAGATATTTCTGGACCAGCTCCGGGTGATTGTGCACCGCCTCGGAAAAGGAGCCAAAGATGATCCCCATTTCGCCGAGTTTCTTTTTGAACGTCGTCGCCACAGAGACACTGTCAAAGACCGCATCCACCGCGACCCCGGCAAAAATCTCCTGCTCTCTGAGGGGGATACCCAGCTTCTCGTAGGTCGCCAGCAGCTCAGGGTCCACTTCATCGAGGCTCTTGGGCCCCTTGCCGGTTGTCCTGGGCGCCGAATAGTAGATGATCCGCTGGTAATCGATCGGCGGATAGTGGACATTGGCCCATTTTGGCTCCGCCTCCGACTTTGCCAGCTTCTCCCAATGACGGTATGCCTTCAAACGCCAATCGAGCATCCATTCGGGCTCGTTCTTCTTGGTCGAGATCAAGCGGATGATATCTTCGTTCAGTCCGGGAGGAATAGCATCTTCTTCAACCTTTGTGACAAACCCGTACTTGTATTCCCGGTTTGCCAGGGCCTCCACTGCGCTTTCCCGCTTGCTCATTAGTTTACCTCTCCTCTTCTCAAGACCCTCGCGGGCTACACCGTAAAAGAGGTGCCGCAGCCGCACGAGCGCTTCACATTGGGGTTCTGAAAGACAAAACCCGACTCCATCAATCCCTCTCTATAATCCAGCTCCGTGCCGTTTAAATAAAGCAGGCTCTTCATATCCACCAGCACCTTAGCCCCCTCCTTTTCAAAGACCCGATCTCCGGCACGCTCCGTGTCAAGATCCAGCTTGTACTGTAGGCCTGAACAGCCCCCCCCCACTATTTTAAGGCGCAATCCCTGTCCCTCTTTGCTTTCGGCCGCAACGAGCTCCTTGATTCTCTTTGCAGCCGGATCGGTAATGTTGAGGCTCAATGCCATACGTCAGTACCTCCCACATCCATGCAGGGCTAGGAAATTCTGCCCTGGACTTTTAGTTCCCTTTGCCCGCTCTTGCCAAAAGCCGCCTTGGCCGATTCGTAGAGCGGTGAAAGCCCGCGCAAACGTGTTACCTCCTCTACGACCCGGCCGACCGCGTAGTCCACTTCCTCTTCGGTGTTGAAGCGTCCCAGGCCGAAACGGATAGAGCTATGGGCTAAATCCTCCTCTACCCCCAAGGCGCGAAGCACATAAGAGGGCTCGAGAGCGGCCGAAGTACAGGCCGATCCCGAGGAGACCGCAAGCTCTTTTAGTCCCATCAATAGAGACTCCCCCTCTACATAGGCAAAACTGACGTTCAGATTTCCGGCAAGGCGCTGCGTGGGATGGCCGTTAACATAGACCTCATCGAGCTTAAGAAAAATTCCATCCTTGAGCCGCTCCCTTAGCCGGGTAAGACGCGCGGCTTCCACGGGCAATTCCTGCAGAGCAATCTGGCAGGCCTTCCCAAGTCCCACAATCCCCGCCACATTGAGAGTACCGGAACGCATTCCTCTTTCGTGGCCACCCCCGTCAATGATCGGGCAAAGACGGACCCGAGGTTTCTTCGAGCGGACATATAGCGCGCCAACCCCTTTAGGACCGTAAAACTTGTGCGCTGACATCGAGAGAAGATCGATGCCCGCCTCCTCGACATCCACAGGGATCTTCCCCACCGCCTGGGTTGCGTCGCAGTGGAAAAAAATTCCTCTCTCTTTGGCCACCAGGCCGATCTCTTTGACCGGCTGTATGGTCCCGATCTCATTATTGGCTGCCATGATCGAGATCAGGATTGTCTTGTCAGTTATAGCCGTGCGCAGCTCTCCCACATCAACCAAGCCGAAGGAGTCCACCGGAAGATAGGTTACCTTGTACCCCTGCCGCTCCAAGGCCTTGCAACTATCCAAAACCGCCTTGTGCTCGGTAACGCACGTAATAATATGATTTCCCTTCTCCTGGTAAAATTCTGCTACCCCTTTAATCGCCAGGTTGTCCGACTCCGTAGCGCCGCTGGTAAAAATTACCTCCTTGGGAGATGAGGAACGGATGAGGCAAGCGATCTGCTCCCGAGCCTCGTCCACCGCTGCCTCAGCCTCCCATCCAAAAGAATGATTTCGGCTGGCCGCGTTGCCAAACTTTTCTGTAAAGTAGGGAAGCATCGCCTCAAGCACCTTGGGGTCAACGGGCGTGGTGGCGTTGTTATCCATGTATACGGGAATCTTCATCTCTTCCGGCTTCCTCCAAAACCAATTCAGACTAAATGAGTCTGATATGAATTTACAAAAACTTATTGCGCCTGTCAAGAGCTTATACGAGTAATGGGAATGATTCTCAAAATCTCTTGATTTCAAGCGGCCTTACAGCTCAATACCATCCTGAGAAACTGGCCGGTATAAGATCGCGCTGTCAAAGAGACCTCTTCGGGAGTGCCACAGGCAACAACTTCTCCACCTCCGTCGCCACCCTCGGGCCCCAAGTCCACAACGTAATCAGCCGATTTGATGACATCCAGATTATGCTCAATGATCACAACGGTATTCCCGCCATCGGTCAGACGGTTAAGCACCTCCAGGAGTTTTTTGATGTCATCGAAATGCAGGCCGGTAGTAGGTTCGTCAAGGATGTAGAGCGATCTTCCGGTCGATCTCTTACTCAATTCACGGGCCAGCTTGATGCGCTGCGCCTCACCGCCGGAGAGAGTCGGCGCCGCCTGACCAAGATGGAGATAGCCGAGACCTACATCCTTCAGCATCTCCAGTTTCTCCCGGATGGAAGGAATGTTAGCCATCATTTCCAGTGCCTGGATCACGGTGAGATCGAGAACGTCGGCGATATTTCGCCCCTTATACAATACCTCCAGGGTCTCCCGGTTATAGCGCTCACCGCCGCAAACTTCACAGGTTACAAAAACATCGGGAAGGAAATGCATCTCGATCCTGACGAGCCCATCGCCCTGACAGGCCTCACATCGTCCCCCTTTGACATTGAACGAGAACCTCCCCGACTTGTAGCCTCGCACCTTGGCCTCGGGAAGCTGAGCAAAAAGCTCCCGGACGTG
>MGRY01000211.1:0-3252 GCA_001799045.1 Deltaproteobacteria bacterium RIFCSPLOWO2_02_56_12
AACCCCGTGTGGACCAGCGCCATTCACGCCCCTGCCGATTTCGGGCTTGGTCTCGTGGCCTTTGGGCTCTTGATGTTCTGGAAATCTCCGCCCTGGCTGGTCGTTGTGCTGACAGCTATCGGAGGAGAAGTCTTGGTCCGGCTCTGACCCAAGCTCGGGAGTCTCCCCCGAGCTATTTTAGCCGGGCTCTTTTCTGAGCGATTTCCTCGGGCGGGCGCACATGACGGAAGAGCGCAAAAATCGCAATGTCGTAGATGATCCTCAACCCGCCGGCAAAGGCATCGATAGCGAACAGGGCGGCAAGCCTCGCCACCGCCCCGCGCGAACGATGCACACCATAGCGCCGGCGCGATCCTTCATTATCAACCCCGCGAGGCGCTGCCCATGGAGTTCATCCGTCCCCCATCTACGGGGAGGATGGCATTGGTAATGTAACTCGACTTTTCCGAAGCCAGAAAGAGCGCCGCCTCCGCCACCTCCTCCGGCTGGCCGATACGCCGAAGCGGGATGCTGTCGTATTCGGACTTTCTGCCGCTCATTTCCTTTTTCCCAATCGGTGTGCCGACAATGCCCGAGATGATGCCGTTCACTCTGATATTGTAGGGGGCTAAATCGACTGCCGCCTGGCGCGTGAGCGCGTTGATTGCGCCTTTGGAGATGGAATAGGCTGCGGTGCCCGGGCTGCCCCTTTCTCCTGAGCCTGCGGAAATATTGATAATCGTCCCGCCGCCGACTTCCTTCATCATCCTGGCGGCGTGCTGAATACATAGGAAGTAACCCGTGAGATTGACCGCCATGATTTGGTTCCACTCCTCAAGCGTGGTCTCCAGGATGCCATTTTTGGAAGAGTGGGCGACGTTGTTGACCAGGATATCGAGCCGGCGGTGTTTTTTCTTGATATGATCAAACAACCTTTCAAGCTGTTCCGGTCTTGCGACATCCGCGGCAAAATAGTCGCCACCCAGTTCCGCGGCCGCCTTTTTAGCCTCGTCTTCGTGGCGCGAATGGACCACGACCTTGGCCCCCTCGCGCGCCAAAGCACGCGCGATCTCCAAACCGATGTTATTGGTCGAGCCTGTTACCAGGGCGATCTTGTCTTTGAGCAGCATGTTGTTCTCCTTTCTTATATCCTCTGGTATGCTAAGCTACCCGAACGTGATCCTATGATCAATCCAAAATTTGCGAGCTTGCTCCTCTCCGTCTTCCTGGCTGGCATTTCAGGCTGCGCGAGCTACAGTGTCAAGCTCATCCATCCTCAGAGCGGCGCCACGGCAAGATGCGGGGCAGAAGGCGTTGGCATCATGGCAGGGAGCGCCAAAGACATTGTCGAGGAATGCCTAAGAAAGTATGAAGGCCGGGGTTATGTCGCGGAGGATAAGCTCACGCCGGAGCAGCGTGCCGACATGGAGAGGAGAGGTGTTCTGCCTAAGCCGGAGCCGCCAACTTTTCGGATGGGGTACTAATCAGCCGCCCAGGGTGATCATCTCGATCTTTTTGCGCTGTTTGGGATCGTAGGTAGAAGATTGCAGGGCCTCGAGCCGCTCGGCGGAATAGCGGTCTTTTCGTTGTTTCCAGATCCCGGCAACGAACTCCGAGATCTCCTGGTCCGTTGACCCGCCTCTTAGAAGGGCCTTGAGATCGTGCCCTACTGAAGAAAAGAGACAAGTGACCAACTTACCGTCAGCGGTGAGCCTGGCCCGATTACAGGTTGCACAAAAAGGCTCAGTGACCGATGCGACGATTCCTACCTCTCCGCGGCCGTCGATGAATTCATAATCCACTGCCGGCGCGCTCCCATTCTCTCTACCCACCTCTCTCAGCGGAAAGCGCGCTCTAATCTTCTCCAGGATCTCCTTTTTAGAGACCAGCTTCTCTGAGGTCCAGCTGTTGGTGTTGCCGACATCCATGTATTCAATGAATCGCATGGAAAAGCCATTTTCCCTGGAAAATTCCACAAGGTCGAGAATATCGTCATCGTTGACGCCCCGCTCGATCACGGCATTGATCTTGATAGGACCGAGACCACAACTCTTGGCAGCAAAGAGCCCTTCCAGCACCTTATCCAGATCGCCTCTTTTGGTGATCCGCTCAAACTTCTCGGGATTAAGTGTGTCGATACTGACATTGATGCGCCTGAGGCCGGCTTTTTCAAGACCCTCGATCTTCTCCGACAGCAGCGAGCCGTTGGTTGTGAGGCATAGATCTTCCAGCCCTGGAATCCGCGCCAGCTCGGCAACCAAAAGCTCGAGATTGCGCCGCACCAGCGGCTCTCCGCCGGTGAGCCTGATCTTTTCCACACCCAGTTGGACAAAGATCTTTGCCAGTCTCGTGATCTCCTCGAATCTCAGGATCTCTTTCTTGTCAATCCACTCGTATTCATCCGAGGGCATGCAGTAAGTGCAGCGGAAGTTACATCTGTCCGTGACGGATATTCTGACATCCTTGATTAGCCGATTGTAGCCATCGCGCAGCATCGCCATTACTATGCACAAAAGCCTCCGGAGGCGCAAGAGCGATGCTTCCATTGACAGGGCCTACCTTTGCGAATAATCTCAGGGCCTCTGTATCCCATGAGGTCAACGAACATGAGATGGAAAAGCCGAACGGTACCGTGGATACTGATCTGTCTTGGCCTCATTTTTGTCTTTCCCCCTCATCCCGAAGGGGCAGAGCCCTCCGCCCCGCGCAAAATCCGTGTGGCCTTTACCTCCCTATCCGGTTCCCAGGCGCCCCCGTGGATCGCCCGGGAGGCCGGAATTTTCAGAAAACATGGACTGGAGGTGGAGGTCATCGCGATGCCCAGCGGCGTGGAGGGCATGAATGCGCTCATTGCCGGGGAGGTCCAATTTCTCCAGATTGCCGGGGGCACAACGGTGAGCGCCGCTTTGGGCGGAGCTGACGTGATAGTCATAGCCACGACTATAGGCACCTTCGTGCAGAATCTGGTTGCCCGGCCGGAGATCGAAAAGGCGGAGCAACTGCGCGGTAAGTCCGTGGGGATCAGCCGCTTCGGCACCTCCATAGACACCGGGGCGCGCTTGGCACTCAGGCATTTCGGGTTGGAGCCGGAGAAAGATGTAGCCATTGTGCAAATGGGCGCGATAGAATCGATTGTTCCCGCCATGCAGGGCAATCGGGTTCAGGCTGGTATCCTCTCCTATCCCGCCATAACCCGGGCCAAAAAATTAGGCTACAGAATCCTCCTCGACATCGCCTCTCTCGGCATCCCCTATGCGTCCACGGGGGTGACCA
>MGRY01000211.1:3361-4849 GCA_001799045.1 Deltaproteobacteria bacterium RIFCSPLOWO2_02_56_12
CCGACAGTTGAGGCGGTAAAATCTGTCTTGGAAGAGCTGGCCGACAGAAACCCCAAGGCGAAAGACCAGGACCCAAAAAGGTTTTTCGACGACAGCTTTGTGCGCCAATTAGAGACCAGCGGTTTTATCGACAACCTTTATCGGTAACTGCTCGGTTCTCCTTCGATCTTCCACAGGTAGATCGTATGGTCGTGAAAAAGATCGCCCTTTACCTTTTCTACTCTAAGCGGAGGCCAACCTTCTATAGAAAAATCATGGGAGACCACGCGTGAGCCCGGCCTTAACTGCTGCCAGAAAATAGGCCGCAGCTTTTTGTTAAACTCCGGCAGCATGTACAGGGTTACGACCGTCGCCGGGGAAACATCTACCATCAAGGCATCCTGTTCTCGAAACTCCACCAGATGTTCCACCTTTTCTTTCCAGGCATTGTCCCTTGAGCGCTTGACCAGGTCAGGATCGATTTCGATCCCCACACCCCTGACGCCGTACTTTTTTGCCGCCCGGATGATGATCCTGCCGTCGCCGCTTCCCAGGTCGTAGATCACATCTCCCATTTTCACCTCAGCCACCTCCAGCATTCGGTCCACCACTTCAGGAGGCGTAGGGACAAAGGGGACCTCACCGGCGGTCCAGACCGGCAGCGTGCAACCGCTGGTCAGAATGAGCAATAGGGGCAAGCTAACAAGAGCTCTCGACATTTTTTTCACCTTCTCCTGATGTCGAATATTTGAAGATGGAGGATAGAGGATTGATCCTCGATTTTCAATCTTCGATCCTCAAATTTGAAAACGGGGCCTTGACAGCAGCCTGCCGTCTGCTATCTAGGGGCCATCTCATAAGGAGGAAAGCCATGGCACTTTGGGACGATGTTCTGACAGAGCGGGATAAACAGGTTTTTGCCAAGTCCGGCTTCGGCAAGCGGGCGGGATTCGGCCAGCGCCCTGCGGTTCTGGTGATCGACATGAACTACAACTTCGTCGGCGACCGCCCCGAGCCTATCCTTAAATCCATCGAGCGCTTTCGCAACAGTTGCGGCGAGGAGGGATGGGATGGGGTCTACCGCATCCGTGAGCTTCTGGAAGACGCGCGCAAGAAACGCCTCCCGACCTTTTACACAACTGCCCAGGAACGAGGGAACCCCATATCCTTTGGACGCTGGCACGGCAAGAACAGCCGCGGCATGGAAGATATGAGCGAGGAATGGACCAAGGGAAACGAGATTGTTGCTGAGATTGCCCCTCAAGCCGGGGACATCATTGTGCGCAAGCAGAAACCCAGCGCCTTTTTCGGCACGCCGCTGACAAGCATGCTCAACGAGGTCCACGCTGATAGCGTGCTGGTCACAGGCTGCACCACGAGCGGTTGCGTGCGGGCAAGCGTTATCGACGCCTTCTCTTTTAACTATCGCGTCTGCGTGGTGGAAGAGTGCGTCTTTGACCGCGGGCAAGCCTCGCATAAGATCAATCTCTTCGACATGAACGCCAAATA
>MGRY01000211.1:4935-5045 GCA_001799045.1 Deltaproteobacteria bacterium RIFCSPLOWO2_02_56_12
TTGGATTTTGGATTGCCGATTGTGGAATGAATTTCATGTACGCCTTTTTCGCTGGGTGGCTTCTAAAGACTTCAGCTCCCCAATCAATTATCAGGCGCGATCCTGGATCG
>MGRY01000212.1:0-186 GCA_001799045.1 Deltaproteobacteria bacterium RIFCSPLOWO2_02_56_12
GTAGAGTTCGAAGAGATCTTTGCTGCTGAGATGGACGGTTTTCAGCCCTTTCAGCTTCTCTTCCGCCAGGGCGTCAGGAATTCTTTCAGGATAGAGCTGCCCTTCCAGGTAAGCCGGGATCCCAATGCGGGCAACCTTCTCGGTCTCCTCCCGGGTCGCGCCGAGGCTTGTGCGATTCAAGAAGTG
>MGRY01000212.1:209-10960 GCA_001799045.1 Deltaproteobacteria bacterium RIFCSPLOWO2_02_56_12
AAAGCGACATCATTTTCTACTCTTTTCCTTTTTGTGGATGCGCTCTTTTCGCTTTCAGGCGCTCCCGTAGAGCCTTTTTCTCCTCTGGCGAAAATTTTTGGCGCTCCTCGAACTTCTTACGTAGCTCACGCCGCTCCTCAGGAGAGAGCTGGCGCAACTTCTCAAAGCGCTCTTTGAGCATCTCGCGCCGCTCCGGCGGCAACTCGCGCCAGCGCTCCCACCGTTGGCGCAGGCGCTCCTGTTGCTCTCGCGGGAGGTTACGCCAGCGCTGGAAGTTCTTGCGGATCGTCGCCTTTTCTTCGGCAGGAAGCTTCCGCCAGCTCTCCAATTTCCTTTGCAGATCGCCCTTTTCCTCGGGGGAGAGGGTTTTCCAGTGCTGGTAGCGCTCTCTGATCTCTTGTTTTTCTTGCGGGCCCATCTGACGCCACCGCTCCAGCGCTGCTTTCTCGTCGCCCGACCTCTCTTGGGCCGAAGCCAGTAAGGGCAGTAGTAGGATGACGGAAAACGCTATTTGCCGAATTATTCGTCTCACTTTTGCTTATCCTTTGTTTTTCCCCGCTGGGCTTTTTGAGAGACCGTTTCTGCAGCGGGATCTTCCGTTCGATCCAGGTTGTCCAGTTGCCGCATGAGATCGAAGTTTTTGATCATTTCCCACTCCCGTAAAAGCTCCATGATTTTCAGCATTTCCCTATCCGGCAGCTCCTGCTCTCTGGTGCCGGCAAAAGCGGCAGGGTAAAAGAGCAGGAGAACAAGAATCCATGCGATTTGCCTCACATCCCTCCTCCATCTCAGACTGAGCCGTTCCCGGGTCCTCCGGTGTCTTCCAGGAGGTCCATAGAATCCAGCAGATCCATGGCTTTGAAGAAATCGAGGTTTTCTGCCATAGGCAGAATCTCCAGCACGGCCTCTTCGTCGGGCGGGAGATCCTGTGAGCGCCATATTCGTTTGCCAAAGGTCAAGGTCAAAGCCAGGATCAGGACTAATGCCGTTGCCAAAGCCGGGACCGGCCAGGGACGGAACAGAGAGGCGAGATCTCGCCACCAACGGCCTCTTTGTGCTATTGCCGCCAGCCTTTCCTGCATTTCTTTTGAGTAGTTTTCCCAAAAAGGCTGAGGGGGATCATCCGGCTTTACCGTGAGAGGCAGCAGCCTGCGCAGATCGGCTAGAAATTGCCGACAAGAGCCGCAGCCTTCGAGGTGGTTTTCCAACTCTTTGGATTCTTCCCTTCCCCGCTCCCCGTAATAGTAGAGGACAAGATCCTGCTCGAACTCTTTGCAAGCCCGTCGTATTAAATCGTTGTCCTGAGCCATATGCCCGGTCCTCTCCTAAACTAGTTCCGCCAACTTTTGCCGCAGTGTCGCCACGGCGCGGTGGAGGTGCACTTTTATTGTCCCCTCGGCGCTCTGCATCACCTTGGCTATATCATGGATCGAAAGGCCCTGATGGTTTTTCAATATGAAGGCAGTGCGTTGCTTCGCGGGCAATGCCTGCAAGGCTTCTCCCACCCGACGGGATATTTCACCGCTCATCGCCTCTCGATCAGGGGAAGAGATTGCGCCCGCCATCTCGCTCTGCCCGCCGGCCATGTGGGTTTTTTCGTCAAACGACTCCCATGCGATCCGTCCCCTGCGCCGGCGGTAGTCCAGACAGAGGTTCACGAGGATGCGGTAAAACCAGGTATAAAAGCCCGCCCTGAGATCGAAGCTCTGCAGGTGGGTAAAGGCGCGCAAGAATGCCTCCTGGGAAAGATCTTTGGCCTCTTCACGATCACGAGTGAAGTCGAACGCGATGCGGTAGGCTTTTTGTTTGTAACGTTCCACCAGTACCTCGAATGCTTCACGCTGACCCTTCTGGGCCAGGGTTACCAGCTTCTCATCCTCGAACTCTGCAGGTCGGCTCGTCGTCATGGAAGAATCAGTTGGCCTGTAAAAGTAAGGGGATGAAGCCAGCAGGCCTGTCCGCCAGTCTCCTGACGGACAAACCATAGGCCTAAGAGTTAGTTCCCTGGCACCCCTTCTTTGAGATCATGGCGCAGTTCGCGACGGTCCTGGTAGAGTTCGCGCCGATCCCGCCGCAGCTCCTGACGGTCCTGCTGCAACTCCTTCTTGTCTCCAGCGATCTCCTTCAGATCGTTACGGATCTCCTGCCGGTCGCGGGCAATCTCCTCCTTGCTTGCGCCGCTGCGAATGTCCTTACGCAGCTCTAGGCGATCGTTTCGCAGTTCCTTAACGTCCCGCCGCAATTCTCTCCGATCTCCCAGAATTTCTCTCCTGTCGTCACGGATCTCCTTTCGGTCACCGCGAATCTCCCGGGCGTCGCGGCGGATCTCTCCGCTTCTCGCGTACTGCCCTTTCCCTGGGAAGCGGCTGTGCCGGTCGCGCCAAAGCTCACGCCGATCCTGTCGCCGTTCACGCCGGTCTTGCCCGAGCTCCCTTCGATCTCCTCTGAGTTCCTTTACGTCCCCCCGGATCTCCTTTCTATCGTGGGCAATTTCCCGTCGGCTGGCACCACTCCTTTTGTCCTGTCGTAGCTCGCGAACATCCTGATGTAATTCCTTCCGGTCCTGGCGGACTTTTTTCCGGTCATTGAGTATCTCCCCGCGATCATGTCGCAGCTCACGCCGATCGTGCCGCACCTCTCTTGCCAGGACTGGCCCGGCCAAAATCAGCAGGGAGCCGGCGATAAAACCTCCCAAAACCACTGTTCTGAATCTGTCCATAAAACCCTCCTTTTTTTTCAGCCTTTAACCCGTTAGACGTCTCTGGGGTTAGAAGGTTTACTGGACTGAGATTCAGCGCTTATGGTTGACGGCGGATCCTCCCCTCTAAAGCGGGAGAAATCTCTTTATTTTCCTTGAGATAGTCGAGGAAAAAGTCGCGTATAAGGAAAGGCTGTACAAGGGGATTTTTACCCTTTTGGAAGTGGCCATAACCGTCTCCACCGGCGAACATAAAGTCGGTGATGGCGATACTATAATACCGCTCCCTTTGAAGCGGCTTCCCTTGAACGCGGATATCTTCGAGCCCTGACTTCCCTATGGTAAAACTCACTCCAGAGACCTGAAGAAAACCACCGGTCAGCCCGGGTCCTAAGCTGATCGAATGGTTGAGGACCTCCGCTATCTGACTACCGGTCAGCTCCACCTGGGCGAGTTGAGTGTCATAGGGTAAGACGCGCCAGACATCCTCCAGGGTGATAGGCCCTTTCTCGAGGCTTCCCCGTATGCTCCCTCCGTTCACCAGGGCGATCTCCGTATGGGTGGCCGTGCGCATGAGGTCCGCTACAAGGTTTCCCAGGTTGGTCTCCATCTTTCTTATCTTTTCCGCTTCGCCGACCAAGGGTACACCGGTTCTTCCTACAACCTCCTTGAGTTTCTGATCGAGCTTAGTACGGAAAGAAGCGACCATTTCCTTTATCTCTTTATCCTCGGGCAATTCTTCAGTGACCGGGATGAGGCCGCCGCCGACCTTAACGACCTTTTTTCCGTCGATCCTGAGGTCGAGACGACCGAGAAAGAGGCCTCGAAATTGCGCCTGGCAGATCAGCACCCCGTTGACGACCAGAGGCTCCGGCATGGCTATATGATCGTGTCCCCCAATGATTACATCCAGGCCCGGGACATCTTGGGCGAGCTTCTTATCGATCTCCACACCGGTGTGCGTTAGGGCGACGAAGATATCGCTCTTGCGTCTGATCTCCGAGGCGAGATTGTTTCCCTCCGCCACCGGATCACTGAAGGTTATGCCGGCAATTTTGCCGGGATGGGCAAGTTGTGCCGTATCCGGAGTGATCAAGCCTAGAATGGCCACTCGCAGGCGGCCTCCCATATCCTTGAATATTACGGGGGGGAAGAGTCTCTCTCTACCCTTGTAGGTGTTCGCGCTTACCACAGGAAACATGGCTTCCTGGACTCTTTCCTGGAGAACTCCCATGCCGAAGTCGAACTCGTGGTTTCCCAAGGTCATAGCATCAGGACGGAGCCGGTTCAGGAACTTGAGTTCCGCCTCGCCTTTGAAAAGAGCGGATAGAGACGAACCCAAGAAGAGATCTCCAGCCACCAGAAAGAGGGTGTGCCGACCGAGACGCCTGTTCTCTTCGCGTATCCGGTTTACCAGGGTAGCCAAGCGGGCGGCCCCGCCCACCATCTTTCCCTCCTCCGACCTAAATGGCTCCAATTGGCCGTGTAGATCGTTGAGGTAAAGAATGGTGAGGTGCTCGGTATCGCCGGGCCGGGAATATAACGGAAGGGAGGAACAAGAGAAAAGAAAAAGGAGGAGAGTGAAAAGAGATAGGAGGCGAGCGGGAAAAACTTCTGTTTGTCGTCTCTTTTTCACGGGGAAGAAAACCGGGTCCATTTTACTACGTTTGCGGGATATGACAACCTTTTTCCCTCGACGAAAAATCAGCTTGACAAAGAACAGCGTTAAAATTAAACTTAAACGTGAAGTTTTCGGCGTTGTGGATTAATGGCTCTCGACAATCTCGAACAGCTAGAGGCAAGAATCGATCAGTTGCTCGAAAGGCATGAGAGGATAAAAAGAGAAAAAGAGCTCGCGGAGAAGAAACTCCAGCAAAAAGAGAGTGAGTCCCATCAGATGAAGGGTCAGATCCGCCAGTATGAGCGTGAGCGGAGCGAAATTCGCGAGAAACTTGAAAAAATCTTGGGACATTTCGAGCGTTTGGATCTTCCCTGAGCCGGGAAAGGCTTGGTTATGAAAAAAGCCATTGATGTCGAGATCATGGGGGAAAAGTTTACCGTCCGTAGCGATGCGGAAGAGAGTTATGTCCGCAAAGTGGCGGGATACGTCGATGGGAAAATGCATGAGGTCATGAAGACGACGCGGCCCGTTGCGAAGTCCAGTGTGGCGATGATGGCCGCGCTTAATATTGCCGATGAATACCAGCGGTTACAAGAGAGTTACGAGGCGATCATGCAAAGGTTGAATCATCTGTCCAAAAGGCTTTCGACCACTTTAACTGAGGAGGGCTGAATAACTTAGGTGATCCTTTTCCCCTGCTGTGTTCGTGATCGGGGGAGGCAACTTAGAACCAACAAAGAATGAAAGGAAGCTGTCCCTTGCCGCGATCGTCAGGCCCCGATTATGGGGAAGACTCAAACGGTAATATGGCATCCACTTGGTTTACCAGGTTCAAGTTGATCGCTTGACACGGCACAAAGCGGGGGAAACCTGAATAAGAGGGTGGGGTGGAAAGATGAGGGTTCGGGACATAAGTATAAAGGAAGGATCTGATCTATTGGTCTTAGCATCCGTGGATTCAAGAAGGTATTGGCAACGCACTATAATTAGCTCGGAGATAGGTAGCGGAGTTTTCCTTAATGGCGGTTATTTTATGTGGCAGTGGGCTCCTTCTCCGAGGGATGAAGGCGGGGATATCCCCTCCCCGCTGATGTAGATCAGGCTTTAGTAGTCACTTTCCGACCCTTTTTTCCGTTGTCTCTCCCCATCCTGCGCCGGCTCACCGTTTCGGCCGATTATGGGAGAGAAAAAGCAAACACTTCGTACTGCGGCTCTTGCGCGACGGAATTCGCTCGCACCTGCTGAAGTTGCGCTCTGGGCCCGCCTGATTCAGGAGCGGATTCTTCGTTTTTCCCCTTATCTGCTTTGCCGTTCGGTGGCGCTTTACAGCCCTGTTGAGAACGAGGTTGCCACGGATAGGATCCGGGATCATGCTTTGAGGTCGCAGAAGAAACTCTTCTACCCGAAGCTGGGAGAGCGGGATGATCTGGCTATGGTTCGGGTGGAGTCCGCGGAAGAGCTGAAGCCGGGGCGCTACGGCATCCTTGAGCCGACGGGCGAAAAAATCATGACCAAGGAGGATCAAGAAGCGCTAGTAGTTTTTGTCCCCGGCCTCGCCTTTGATCGGCAAGGGAACCGTTTGGGCAGAGGTAAGGGCTGGTATGATCGAGCGGTCGAGCTGTTAGAAAGAGGGCCGGGGTTGATAGCCTTGGCCTACGAATTCCAGATTGTAGATCAGGTGCCGACTGAAAAGTGGGATCGAAAGATCCATTACATTATTACTGAGAGGAGAATCATTGACTGCGGGGATGTTTCATCCCGGACAGGCGCGATTCCCTAAATTTCTCAGGTGCAAAGGGGGTGTTATCTTTGGAACTCAATATGGTGATTGGAGTTGCGGGTTTCCTGCTAGGAGTTCTTTTGGTTCTGACGATTGCTTGGCTGCATCGAAGGCAGCGTCGGAGCCGGATGGAGCTGGCGCAAAGTACGGCGGCCCGCATTATCGAGGAGGCGAAGAAAGAGGCCAATGCGATCAAAAAAGAAGCGGAGATTCAGGCCAGAGATAGCGTGTTACAGGCCAAGGTGGATTTGGAGAAAGAGGTTCGTGAGACCCGCAGAGAACTGCAGTCGTTGGAAAGAAGGCTGATCAATAAGGAAGAGAATCTCGACAAGCGGATCGAGACGGTGGAGAAGCGTGAGGCCGAGCTGGGAAAGCGGGAGGCCTCAGTTAAAATCAGAGAAAAAGCGGCCGATGAGAAGACCGCCGAGTGTGCCCGTCTGGGTGACGATGCGAAACAGCAGTTGGAGCAGGTTGCAGGGATGACCCGGGAGGAGGCGAAGAAAGGTCTGATCGAACAGATGGTGGAAGAGGCCAAACACGAATCCGCCAAACGCATCCGGGTTATTGAAGAGGAGGCGCGGGAGGAGTCGGTCCGAAAAGGGCAGAAGATTGTCGCCTTGGCGATTGAGAGATTGGCTGGCGATTTTGTTGCTGAGCGAACGGTTACGGTCGTGCCTTTACCCAGCGACGATATGAAGGGTAGGATTATTGGCCGTGAGGGACGCAATATCCGCGCCTTGGAAGCGGCTACGGGGATTGATCTGATCGTTGATGATACTCCGGAGTCCGTGATCATTTCCGGCCATAATCCCATTCGTCGGGAAATTGCCCGGCTGTCGCTGGAAAAGCTCATGTCCGATGGCCGTATCCACCCTGGAAGGATAGAAGAGGTTGTGCGCAAGGCGGAGCAGGAGGTAGAAGAGGCTATCCGGGAGGCGGGGCAGAAGGCTATTTTTGACGTCGGGGTCCATGGCATTCACCCCGAGCTCGTGAAGCTGCTGGGGAGGCTAAAGTTTCGTTACAGCTATGCGCAGAACGTGCTTTTGCATTCAATTGAAGCGGCTTTTATTTGCGGCATGATGGCGGTGGAATTGGGCCTGAACGAGAAACAGGCGCGGAGGGCAGCCTTGCTCCACGATATCGGCAAAGCAGTGGATCACGAAGTAGAAGGGTCTCATGCCATTATCGGAGCAGAGCTGGCGCGCAAGTATGGAGAATCCCCCAAGATCGTCAATGCGATCGCGGCGCACCATGAAGACGTAAAGGCAGAGACTATCCTGGCTCCCTTGGTGGATGCGGCAGATGCCCTCTCCGGAGCCCGCCCCGGGGCGCGTCGGGAGATGCTGGAAACCTATGTCCGCCGCCTGGAAGAGCTCGAACGCATCACCAATTCATTCAAGGGGGTAGAAAAGTCCTATGCGGTCCAGGCAGGGAGAGAAATCCGGATCATCGTTCAGAATGAGCTTATCTCCGATCAAGATGCGGCCATCATGGCCCGTGAGATCGCGCGCAAGATCGAAAGCGAGATGACCTATCCCGGACAAATCAAGGTGACGGTCATTCGGGAAGTGCGATCAGTCGATTACGCACGTTAATAATTTCGAATTACGGATTTTTAATTCTTAGTTGCCAGAAATTCAAAATTAAAAACTAAAAATTCAGAATTATGCGGATTTTGATTTTAGGTGATGTAGTTGGCCGGCCCGGGCGTAGGGCTATCCGGGACCTCGTTCCGGATTTGGTGAAGGATGAGAAGATCGATCTGGTGATTGCCAACGCCGAAAACTCCGCGGGCGGAATGGGGGTAGATGTAAAGAGCGCTGAGGAGCTCTTTTCCGCAGGCGTTCAGATCCTTACTTCGGGAAACCACATCTGGAAGAAGAAAGAGATTTATCCCTATCTTGAGAGCCACCCTTACCTTATTCGGCCGGCAAACTATCCCAATGGGGTGCCGGGTCGCGGCTGGGTGGAGTGGCAAAGCGAGCAGGCGCATCGCGTCCTCATCGTCAATTTACAGGGAAGGGTCTTTATGCCCGGTAACATCGATGATCCGTTTCGCTGTGTGGATGCTATCCTAAAAGGGCACGGCCACCGCGCCCGGATAGTGATCGTCGATATGCACGCGGAGGCGACCTCGGAGAAAAACGCCATGGGTTGGTTCCTGGATGGGAGGGTTTCCGCGGTCTATGGCACCCATACGCATGTGCAGACGGCGGATGAGCGGATCCTTCCGAAAGGCACGGCCTACATCACTGATCTCGGTATGTGCGGTCCCATGGATTCGGTGATCGGGATCGAAAGGGATCTCGTGATCCAGGGTTTTTTGAGCCAGCTGCCGCGTCAGTTCGATGTCGCTAAGGAGAATGTGGCTCTCCAGGGGATTGTCCTGGAGGTGGACGAGGACACAGGGAAGGCTCTGGAGATCCGCCGCGTGCGCGTTCCCTGGAAGAGTTCGGAAGTATGAAGGTAGATCCTCAAGAACAGTTGCGGCTCATCGGGCGTGGGGCCGTTGAGATTCTTGTCGAGGAAGAGCTGCTGAAGAAGCTCCGGCGGGGGACGCCCTTGCGGGTTAAGGCGGGATTCGACCCGACGGCGCCGGACCTCCATTTGGGTCATACGGTGCTGATCCAGAAGATGAAACAATTTCAGGACTTCGGCCATGAGGTGATTTTTTTGATTGGGGACTTCACGGGGATGATTGGCGATCCTTCCGGGAAGTCGGAGACGCGCAAACAGCTCACCCGTGCCGAGGTCTTAAAAAATGCCGAGACCTATAAGGAGCAGATCTTTAAGATTCTCGACCCGAAGAGGACGGTGATAGAATTTAATCATCGCTGGATGGAGAAGATGGATGCCGCGGCGCTTGTGGAGTTGAGTGCGAAATATACGGTGGCGCGAATGCTGGAGCGGGAGGACTTCAAGCAGCGCTACCAGAAACAGCAATCGATCAGCATTCACGAGTTTCTCTATCCTCTGATTCAGGGTTATGACTCGGTGGTGCTCAAGGCGGATGTCGAATTGGGAGGGACAGACCAGCGCTTCAATTTGCTTGTCGGCAGAGAGCTCCAACGGGAATACGGTCAAGAGCCTCAGGTGGTCTTGACCATGCCGTTACTGGAAGGAACAGACGGCGTAAACAAAATGAGCAAGTCGTTGAATAATTACATTGGCATCCATGAGCCCCCCGAAGAGATCTTCGGCAAGCTGATGTCGATTTCCGATGAATTGATGTGGCGCTACGCGGAGTTGTTGAGCGATAGAGATCTTGAAGAAATCAAAAGAGTTCGCGCTCAGGTTGCTCAAGGATCAGTCCACCCCATGGATTTCAAAAAGAATCTTGCCTGCGAGATCGTATCCCGCTTTCATGGCAGGGCGGCCGCGGAGTCGGCGCGGGATTATTTTGAGACCCGGCACCAAAAGCGATCGGTTCCCAAGGACGTCCGGAAGCAATTTTCACCACCTGATCGGATCTGGATTTGCCAACTGCTTGTCGACCTTGAATTTGCAAAGTCCAAGGGAGAGGCGAGAAGGCTGATTGCCCAAGGCGCCGTCAAGGTCGACGGCAAAATGATCAGAAAAGCGGATTTTGAATTTCTCGGCAGGGTGCATCGTTTGGTTGAAGTGGGGAAGACCCGGATTGCTCAGGTTGGTAGTGAGAACAAAAGCGGTTTAAGAACGCCCCTCTCTTGACAAGGTAGGGTGAATCCCATATACAGTAGTTTTGCCCGTTTACGGGTGAAGCCTCTGGTCTTTGAAAACTAAATAGTAGCGCCTACCCAATCAAACCAAATATTGGGTGGGAAGGTTTAGGGTTTCCGTTAAAGCCAATGGGCACAGCTATCAAATCACTCAGTTAATCCTCCGCTAAGGCGGATTAAGAAGTTTAACTGGAGAGTTTGATCCTGGCTCAGAACGAACGCTGGCGGCGTGCCTAACACATGCAAGTCGAACGAGAAAGTCCCGCAAGGGATGAGTAAAGTGGCGCACGGGTGAGTAACACGTAGGTAACCTACCTCTAAGACCGGGATAACCTGTCGAAAGACGGGCTAATACCAGATAAGACCACAGTTCCTTCGGGAACAGGGATCAAAGGTGGCCTCTGCTTGCAAGCTATCACTTAGAGATGGGCCTGCGCACCATTAGCTAGTTGGTAGGGTAACGGCCTACCAAGGCAAAGATGGTTAGCTGGTCTGAGAGGATGATCAGCCACACTGGAACTGAGACACGGTCCAGACTCCTACGGGAGGCAGCAGTGGGGAATCTTGCGCAATGGGCGAAAGCTTGACGCAGCAACGCCGCGTGGGTGATGAAGGCCTTCGGGTCGTAAAGCCCTGTCGGAAGGAACGAATTCTTCTGGGACGAACAATCCCGGGAAGTGACGGTACCTTCAAAGGAAGCACCGGCTAACTCCGTGCCAGCAGCCGCGGTAATACGGAGGGTGCAAGCGTTGTTCGGAATTATTGGGCGTAAAGGGCGTGTAGGCGGTCTGTTAAGTCATGTGTGAAAGCCCTCGGCTTAACCGAGGAAGTGCGCATGAAACTGACAAGCTAGAGTACTGAAGAGGGGGGTGGAATTCCCGGTGTAGCGGTGAAATGCGTAGATATCGGGAGGAACACCGGTGGCGAAGGCGGCCCCCTGGTCGGATACTGACG
>MGRY01000212.1:10970-13474 GCA_001799045.1 Deltaproteobacteria bacterium RIFCSPLOWO2_02_56_12
AAGGCGGCCCCCTGGTCGGATACTGACGCTGAGACGCGAAAGCGTGGGGAGCAAACAGGATTAGATACCCTGGTAGTCCACGCTGTAAACGATGGGCACTAGGTGTCCGGGGTATTGACCCCCTGGGTGCCGTCGCTAACGCATTAAGTGCCCCGCCTGGGGAGTACGGTCGCAAGATTAAAACTCAAAGGAATTGACGGGGGCCCGCACAAGCGGTGGAGCATGTGGTTCAATTCGACGCAACGCGAAGAACCTTACCTGGGCTAGACAACGGTGGACCGCCCTAGAGATAGGGCTTTCCTTTCGGGGACTGCCGGTTCAGGTGCTGCATGGCTGTCGTCAGCTCGTGCCGTGAGGTGTTGGGTTAAGTCCCGCAACGAGCGCAACCCTCGCTCTTAGTTGCCATCATTAAGTTGGGCACTCTAGGGGGACTGCCGGCGTTAAGCCGGAGGAAGGTGGGGACGACGTCAAGTCATCATGGCCCTTATGCCCAGGGCCACACACGTGCTACAATGGACGGTACAAAGGGTTGCAAACCCGCGAGGGGGAGCTAATCCCAAAAAGCCGCTCTCAGTTCGGATTGGAGTCTGCAACTCGACTCCATGAAGCTGGAATCGCTAGTAATCGCGGATCAGCACGCCGCGGTGAATACGTTCCCGGGCCTTGTACACACCGCCCGTCACACCATGGAAGCTAGCTGTACCGGAAGTCGGTGCGCTAACCCGCAAGGGGGGCAGCCGCCTATGGTATGACTGGTGACTGGGGTGAAGTCGTAACAAGGTAGCCGTAGGGGAACCTGCGGCTGGATCACCTCCTTTCTAAGGAAATCCCGCTCCATAGGGATGCGGGAAATCCAGGTCAATCCTCACTGCTCATTATGAGTGAGGCCTTCTGCCTGGATAGCGAGGCAGTCGGGACCCTAAACCGCTACTATTTAGTTTTGAGAGACCAGCAGCTTAAAGTCGAGCGTGTGGCTAATGGCCCGCTCATCCGCCTGGCTTGGTGGATTTGCTTTATGGCATATAGCGAGTTATAGGCTATTAGCTGGAAATAAGATCGGGCCTATAGCTCAGTTGGCTAGAGCGCACCCCTGATAAGGGTGAGGTCGGTAGTTCGACTCTACCTAGGCCCACCAAATACAGGGGGGAAGTTTCCCCGGGGGTCAACTGAAACAGGAGGTGTTTTTGGAGCAATCCTTCATTTAGCCCCGCCTAATCCATCCTGCATCAACAGCGATGACCTGGGGGATAGGGTAAGGAGAGGCTGGTTGATCGGTCATTGGCTGCCAGCTAAGAGCTGGACAAGATGAATTTCCGGCAGAATACAATGATATCCGGGGCTGTAGCTCAGTTGGGAGAGCGCCGGTTTTGCAAGCCGGAGGTCGTCGGTTCGATCCCGATCAGCTCCACCATATAAGAGACAGCGATTAGTGAATAGTGATTAGTAAGAATCAAGAACTGATCACTGCTCACTAGTCTCTGAGGCTAGTCGCTCACAGGTAAAAAATCTGTGACGTGCTTGTTCTTTGACAACTGAATACGGGTAACAAGTTGCAATTTGCGCTTAGGTAGCAGTGGCGAATGTGGTCAAGCTACTAAGGGCATATGGTGGATGCCTTGGCACGAGTAGGCGATGAAGGGCGTGGCTAGCTGCGATAAGCTTCGGGGAGCCGCTAAGCAGGCTTTGATCCGGAGATCTCCGAATGGGGCAACCCGATCCTGGTAATTCGGGATCATCTCACGCTGAATTCATAGGCGTGTGAGGCGAACGGGGGGAAGTGAAACATCTCAGTACCCCCAGGAATAGAAATCAATAGAGATTCCCTCAGTAGTGGCGAGCGAAAGGGGAAGAGCCCAAACCGCTGGAAGCAATTCCATCGGGGTTGTGGGGCTGCTTTAGGGTGTAGCCCGGGAAGTTACCAAGTCAGGTCATAACTGAAGGCTCCTGGAAAGGACAACCGAAGAGGGTGATAGTCCCGTAAGTTAAATGACTCTGGCCTTCCTGAAGGCAGTTCCCGAGTACCGCGGGACACGGGAAATCCCGCGGGAAGCCGGGAGGACCATCTCCCAAGGCTAAATACTAACTCGTGACCGATAGTGAACTAGTACCGCGAGGGAAAGGTGAAAAGCACCCCAGTGAGGGGAGTGAAATAGTACCTGAAACCATGTGCCTACAAGCAGTGGGAGGGCTATGTCCCAAGCTTCGGCTAGGGATATGCCTGACCGCGTGCCTTTTGCATAATGAGTCTGCGAGTTACTCTACGCAGCAAGGTTAAGCCGACTGAGGTGGAGCCGTAGCGAAAGCGAGTCTTAAATGGGCGATTTGAGTTGCGTGGAGTAGACCCGAAGCGGGATGATCTACCCATGGCCAGGGTGAAATTTCGGTAACACGAAATGGAGGCCCGAACTGGTGAAGGTTGAAAACTTCTCGGATGAGCTGTGGGTAGGAGTGAAAGGCTAATCAAATTCCGTGATAGCTGGTTCTCCCCGAAATATATTGAGGTA
>MGRY01000213.1 GCA_001799045.1 Deltaproteobacteria bacterium RIFCSPLOWO2_02_56_12
TGAAGGGAAACGGGTTATCCTCTGGTAGGTGCCACAATACAGGTTCACGGAATATTTCGAGAAGGAGGTTTTGCGCAAGCGTCCCTACTTGAAGAAGGAATGGTGCATTCGGGTTTTGGAGGAACCTCTGAGAAGCGAACCTCAAGAAGGAAACAGGTATCGGTTTTGGGGCAAAATCGAGGAGTTTAAGGGACGAGTTCTGAGAGTTACCACGTTGGAGGATAAGATTACGATTCACAACGCTTTTCCAGACAGAGGGTTCAAGCCATGAAGCTCAATTATTATGCCGACACAGACTCGCTTTATATCGACCTTTCTGAGCGGCCCAGCGTCGAAAGCCGAGAGATCACGGAGGGTATAGTCCTCGATTACGATGCCGAAGGTAATTTGGTGGGCATCGACATCGATAATGCCAGCCGAAAGGTTGACCTCAAGAAGCTCACCCTTAACAAGCTACCGGCGATCATACAGACGAACCCAGCCTAACTTTTCGCTTCAGACCGATCGCTTAACAGCGGCGGCTGAGCTTTGCGTTAAATCCAAGCAGGCTGAGTACCAGCAGTCTTCGACACACATTAAAGTAAAAGTCCTTCCCATCCGCATGCAGATCCGCTTGACGCGTATCTCAAACAAAGAGTCAATAGGCGAGCTCTTAGCTGAGAGGACAAAAGCCGTGAAGGTCTACGCATCCCTTTTGCTAATCCTCCTTAATCTTGCGGCTCTTTCCCCGCCCTCTTGGGCACAGATGAAGGTTAGGCTCAACTGGTCTGCCACGGCTGGGACACAGAGCGGCTTTTGGATCGCCCAGAAGGCCTCGAGATGATCCTCGCTGAATTGGGAGAAAAGGATCTTAAGGCGAGACAGGCGAAGCCGGAGGATTTTCTCGATATGCGCTTTGTCGCCGAACTCGAAAGGGAGGGTTTCTTCAAAAAGTTGCGGGAAAAATAATAGCTGAAGATTCCTGGGCAATCTTAGACGAAGTTGACAAAGATCGAGTTGGCAACCAGAAGGCCGCGGGGGGTGAGACGGAGCCATCCGGCTTTTTCTTCCATCAGCCCCTCTTTTATCCAAGCGCCGATCTGCGGATAAAAATCGCGCGGTTTTTTTCCGAAGCGGCGAGAAAATTCGGCTAGAGAGATTCCTCGTATCATTCTGAGACCAAGGAACATAAACTCACCCGCCGCCCTGCCGGCATCGATTTTTTCCTCTTCCACCACGGCCCTTTCCTCTCGGCCGATCCTCTCCAGGTAACGGCCCGGGATCTTTTCGTTTTGCCACCTGCAACCCAAAGCGCCGCTATTCTGAATGCGCTTGTATGAATGCGCGCCGGCCCCGATGCCCAAGTAATCTCCTCCCTGCCAATAGTTGACATTGTGGCGCGAGTGAAAACCAGCCCTCGCGTAGTTGGAGATCTCGTAACGTTCCAGCCCGGCCTTTGCAAGAGCCTCCTCGACCAACTCCGCCATCGAGATTTCGATCTCCTCGGGCAACGATCGAATAATTCCAGCCTGATGCTGTATGTGAAATGGGGTCCCCTCCTCTATCGTCAAGTTATAGGCGGAGAGATGGGGAAGGTGAAAGCTAAGGGCCTCATCCAGATCTCTTCTCAGATCCGACAGAGACTGATTCGGGCATGCATAGATAAGATCCATACTGAAGTTCTCGAAGCCTGCCTGTTGAACCACCCGTAAAGCCTGCCGGGTCTCGCCCGCGGAATGGACCCGGCCGAGGAATTCCAGCACATGGGACTGAAAGGATTGGGCTCCGATGCTGATTCGATTAACTCCGCACGAGCGGTAGCCGGAAAAGTGTGCGCTATCCACGGTTCCCGGATTAGCTTCCAACGTAATTTCAATATCTTTCGCAAATGAAAACAGGGAGTCGGACTTTTCCAGGATTTTCCCGATACTTGCCGGACTGAATGTCGAGGGGGTCCCGCCGCCAAAGAAAACGCTCTTTAAACTTCTCCCCCTCCAAGCTTCAGTCCGGGCATGGAACTCCATCTCTTTCAGCAGGGCCCCGGTGTACTCCATCTCGGGAATCTTCGGGACGACATGCGAGTTGAAATCGCAATAGGGACACTTGCTGATACAGTACGGGATGTGAACGTAAAGCGAAAAGGGCTCTTTGCCTGAGAACATATCGCAGCTATCATATTTTTCTGCCGATCACTCCGCAATAGCTTTCCCGAACCAGTCTTTTCCTGGTTTGAAATCGACGAATGCGGCTGTTATATTGATTTTTTGTAGTACTGAAAGGTTGGCCCCAAGTGTCGGTCGCGGAACACAAAGAAAAAAGCAAGAAAAGCGCGGGTTGTTTTGTTGTCACGGTAAGTGATACTCGCGACGAGACGACCGATCAGAGCGGTCAATTGATCAAGGAATTGCTCGCCGAGAAGGGACAGCGACTCGCCGGTTACCGCATCGTCAAGGATGAACCCGTTCAAATCGAGGCCCTGCTCCAGGAGGCGCTCGACAAAAAGGATGTTGACGCGGTCATCGTCAACGGCGGGACCGGCATCTCTCCGCGCGACGGGACTTACGAGGTGGTGAGCCGTCTCTTAGAGAAGCGGCTGGATGGCTTCGGCGAGATATTTCGCCTGTTAAGCTACCAGGACATCGGCTCCGCGGCGATTATGAGCCGGGCGGTGGCCGGCTCGGCAAAGGGAAAAGTGCTGATCTCGCTTCCCGGCTCCAAGGGAGCTGTCGATCTGGCAATGCGGCGGCTGGTTTTGCCCGAGTTGGGCCATATGGTCTCTCAGCTTCAGGGAAGATGAAAGTCAAAGTTAAATTCTTCGCTATTCTGAGAGAGCGCGCCGGGACCGGGGAGATCACAAAGGAGATCAGAAAGGGCAGCACGGTGGCAGAGCTCTGGGAGGCTCTCCAGCGGGATTATTCCAAACTGGCCCCGGTGGATATGCGCCTCCTCTACGCCGTCAATCAGGTTTATGTTAAGGCCGATTATGTGCTCAAGGAACGAGACGAAGTGGTCTTCGTTCCTCCCGTAAGCGGAGGTTCATGATGTTTCGGGTCACCCGAGAAGCGATTGATCTTCAGGGGCTGGTCGATTTCGTTACCGACCCAGAGGCCGGAGCCATTGTAACCTTCATCGGCACCACAAGAAACAACAACGAAGGGCGCAAGGTCATCGCGCTCGATTATGAGGCCTACCCGGAGATGGCGGAAAAAGAACTCGCCCGTCTCGGCGAGGAGGCTAAAAAGCGCTGGGACATCCGGCGCATGGCGATCGTCCACAGGATCGGTCCCGTCCGGATCACTGAGTCCAGCGTCATCATTGCCGTCTCCGCGGCGCACCGCGCCGACGCCTTCGAGGCCTGCCGCTTCGCCATTGAGGAGATCAAAAAAAGCGTCCCGATCTGGAAGAAGGAGCTCTTTGAGGGCGGGGAGGTTTGGATCGGCACCCAGAGCGGCCAACCCCTCCCAGGTCGCTGAAAAAGGCCCACCTGCGGCGTTGCGCTTGACCCGCTCGCTCCGACGTACTCCCCAAAGTACGCCTCCGCTCGCGGCTCTTCACGCGCCTTGCATCTGGGACCTTTTTGACCGACCTGAAATATGGTCTTATTAGATTGATTATGGAAGGATCCCTTTACGCCGCTTTTGTTCTCGGTTTGATCCTCGGTATTAAACATGCCTTGGATGCGGATCACGTGATCGCTGTCTCTACGATCGTCAGCGAGCACCACAGCCTTAAATGGGCCTCTTTAATCGGGGCATTCTGGGGCCTGGGACATACCACTACGCTCTTTGTTGTCGGCCTGTTCGTCATCGGATTGCGCCTGACGATCCCGCCTCGTCTCGCTTTGGGTTTGGAATTCTTGGTCGCGGTAATGCTGGTTATCCTTGGCGGGAGTATTTTGTGGCGCTCCTTCCGAGTCGAGAAGCTCCATCTGCACGCCCATGCCCATAATCCCCAAACGCACGCCCACTTTCATCTCCACGGGAGCAGAGAAGAAGACCACAGCCATCCCCATCCCTTTACCTCCATGCGCAAACCTTTTCTTGTCGGGATGGTTCACGGGCTGGCGGGGAGCGCGGCCCTCATGCTGCTGGTTTTAACGACGATCCCTTCGGTTCTTGCGGGGTTAGCTTATATCTTGATCTTCGGTTTCGGCTCAGTGGGAGGGATGTTGCTTTTAAGCAGCATGATCGGCCTCCCCTTCGTTCTCACCGCGCAGCGCTTTTCCCTTGCGAACGGCTGGATACGCCTCCTGGCGGGAGCGGCGAGCGTCGTCTTCGGTTTATTCCTCGGCTGGGAGATCGGTTTTCAACAGGGCCTTTTTTAATCTCACTTAGGCGCCCCACCCAGCTTCTCGCGCAGGAAGTCCCTGACATCCGGCCAGTAGTAATCCACTTTGTAGAAAAGCTCGTGCCCGCCGCCGCGATTGTAACGGATGACGCGAACCTCCTTCTTGTTTGCCTGAAGGGCCTTCTCCAACATCGCCACACCTTTTAAGATCTGAGGCTCATCACCCGCCTCGACCAGAAGCAAGACGGGCGCGTTCAGCGAGGGCACCTTCTGTACTTCATCGCCAAGGAGCCCGCGCCCCCACGCTGGAGCAAGCAGGAGAACGGCCCTCAGATCCTTCCCCTCGACGGCCACCTTCAGGGATGTGAGACCACCCATCGAGAATCCCATGAGCCCGATCCGGGAGGAATCCACGTCTTGAAGCGTCTTGACGTAATCAATCGCGCGCGCGACCACCTCCTGGTAACGTTCATCGTAGCTCTGCCAGCCTCTCCCCCGGGGAACCTTCTCTCGGATCGGAGCAAACGCCAAGAAACCGTCCTCGGCTAGAGTCTGACAGATTGCGTCGAGCTGGTAACCTCTTTTGGTCGCTCCCGGCCAGCCTAAGCCATCCACGATGCTCCCGTGATTGAAGATTACAGCAGGGAAAGGCCCGGCGCCCTCCGGCCGACAATATAGGGCATCACGATGGTCATCGACGGTGGGAAAGCTGACTTTGGAAACACCGGCGCCCCAGACAGGAGTCACGAATAAAAGCAAAAAAATAAATACCGGCGCGGCCTGACAAGAGCGGGCTGTTTGTTGTCTGAGGAATCTTCCCAACGTCATTCGCTTAGAGGATCTTCGCAATCGTGAGAAAGTATACAACAGCCAGAATAGCATAGCTTAGACACGAGACACATAGAAAAAAAAGATTCACCCGGCCCGGGCGGGCGGAGGCGGGTAAATGGCGCGGCAGGTAAACGTGGTTGAGGAAAATCAGGGCAACGGAAAAGAGGACCGTGCCGATAAAACCGATGACCGCGGAGAGAAGAATCAGCGGCCCAGGCTCATCCAAAAGGACAGTAATCGAGGTCACCACGGTTAGCAGGAGAAGAAAAAAGAGATACCACGAGCGCACGGGAATGGCGCGGGACCTGGGGAAAAAACCGTAGAGGTAGTCTATGTGGATTCGGCTCACCGCGTCAACCGTCGCCAACCAGGTGTCGGAAAGAAAGGCCGCAGCCACCACCAGAAAAAGAATTCTCCCGACCCAACCCCAGCTCACCTCGAAAAAACGGCTCTGCACCACGGCAAGCTCATAATGGTCGGGAAGCAGCCCTTTCGGGAACAGGAGCGCATAGGCCAAGAGGCAGGTCATCAGAGTAGTCAGGATGTTGCCCCCTATCCCTATGCTGACATCCCAAAACAGAAAGCGTCTCCATCGGGCGATGTGTGCGAGCCCCCCATCTTCCGCAGGCACCGAGCCCGAGGCGGGAATCACCTCCGGCTTGCCGGTGATGGGTCCGGTGATTCTGCCCATGGTGTGGGCCATCCCGATCCCCTTGTCCCGAATCCAGTAAGAATAGAAGAGAGTCCAAAAACCTCCTAACCCGGCAAAGGTGATGGCGGTAAGAAGCTTTGTGGCATCCGCCGGGTCCCAGGCCCTGGGCATGGGCAATTCTGGGATAAATAAGCCCTTGAGGAACGATGGGATCATTTTTAAGACATCCGGATGGGCGCTGGCCCAAAGGAGACCAACCAGCGTGAGAAGCGCAACGCCCCACATGAAACCCTCTACCAGCCGGTAGATGACTTTGCTGAGGAGGATGGCGGAGAGAAAGAGAAACATGGAGAGATAGGCCCAGAAAAGCGTCTGGCCTCTCGGACTCCAGCCTGAGGGTAGATTCGTTAGAGCTGCCAACGAGGTGCCGCCGGCAGCGGCAAAGGCGCCGAACCAGAGAAAGGAAAGCGTCATCAGGACCCAAAGCAGGACAGCCAAAATCCGGTTCAGGCGGATGAAACCCTGGAAGATGCTCTCGCCCGTCAGCAATGTGTAACGGCCGATTTCGTAGGTAACAGGGAATTGCAACAGGCAGGCCGGCAGCAACAGAAAAAGAAAAGTGAGCCCGTACTTGGCGATGATATAAGGCCACCAGATGAGCTCTCCGCTGCCTTGCGCCAAGGCCATAAAGATCACGCCCGGCCCTAAGGCGGCGATCATCCCGGGAAAAGGGGGAAGCGGGGATCTGCGATACGGCGGCAGCGTCCCCCAGGATTGTTCTTGCGCCACTGGCTCAGTTTCCCTCGATACGGTGGATGGCCCCCTCGGGGAGTGTGGTGAGCAGTTTTTGAAAGGCCTGCTCAAGATAGCGCATATCTTTCGATTCCAGGGTTACCTTGACCTTGTAGTCCGAATTATCGAGCACAGGATAGGAACCAAGGAGGAGTTCGGGAAAGCCTGCGAGGAGATTGTTAAGAATCGAAGCAATCACACCTTCACCTTCCTTGACGTACACGACCTTGAGGTAAAAGGGGGCGTCACGGAAGCCCTCCTTGATGACCTGGAAGCGCTCGTGAAGGATCTTGGGAATACCCGGGAAGATGTAGATGTTACGCAATTTGGCCACGGGCGCGTACAGGGTCCCCTCTCCCAGAAGCTCGGCTCCCTCGGGCACCTCGGCCATTCGCAGCCTCGCCTCATTGATATTGTTTCCGTGGCGCTCCCGCAGACGCCGCTCCAGCTCCGGGTGGTGGATCACTCTGATCCCGAATCCGCGGGCGATGCCCGCCATGGTAACATCGTCGTGCGTTGGACCAACCCCACCGGTGGTAAAGACAAAATCGAATTGCCGCGCAAAGGAGGCCGCCTCGTTGCCGATTAACTCGATCTCATCCGGAATCACGGATATTCGCTGCACTTCTACCCCTAAGGCCCGCAGCTCCTGGCAGAGGAAATGAGAGTTGGTGTCTTGGGTCTTTCCGGAGAGGACCTCGTTGCCGATGATGATGATGCCAGCGGTTCTAGACATAGAAACAGGCTCCAGCCATTACACGCTCAACTATATACTAAAATTTGATTTTTATGCCTAGGGGAAAAGAGCCGAACGGATCAAGCATCGAACTCACTACAGCTCTGAAAATAGCGGCATTGAGGGTTGGAGCAAACGAAGCGGCACCTCTGGTTGATGAGCTTGGAGCCGCAGATGGGGCACACCTCCCACCAGTTTTCCTTTTCCTCCTGAGGGGCTTTGGCTGGAGCCAACTTTATTTTCTTCCCAGCGCTTTGCGCGCGCGCTCGACGTGGTCCACTTTGAAGATCACCTGGGCTTTTCCTCTAGTCCCGCCGGTGGTGCCGTAAGCGTATTCGATATTGACCCGCGCCTTGGAGAGTTTCTCGGCCAGACGGGCCAAGGCCCCAGGCTTGTTGGGCAGGTCCAGGGCCAGGACATCCGACTCCACCACCATCATCCCGCCATCTCCCAGAAGGTGAGCCGCCTGAATAGGGTTACTCACCACCATGCGAAGCACCCCGTGGTCCACTGCATCCGAAATGGAGAAAGCGACAATGTTGATCCCGCGGGCCGCCAGCGCGTCGCTGACCCGAGCCAGTGTTCCCGGCTTGTTTTCCAAAAAAACAGAAAGCTGTCTGCACACCTTCATCGCTCGCCTCCAACTTTACCGGAAAAGCTTGCGGGCGTTTTCTCCCAAAAGCTTTCTCTTCACCTGATTAGTGGCCTTTGCCTTCTGGATGATCTTGACCGCGTCCTTGAGTAATCCAATGGTGGGAAAATCGCTCCCCATAAGCACTTGGCCCTCTCCCATCATATGAACCGCGAAACGGATCTCTTCCGGGCTCCAAAAGGGAGGGGCAGTGTCGATAAAAATATTTTTCTTATACTTGTCAAAAAAACCCTTCGGGCGCTTGTCCCAAAAGCCCGGGTTGAGGCGGTTTTTCAAGGCGAAAAAAGCCCCACCCAAGTGCGAGAAGACGAAGCGGAGGTTGGGAAAACGATCCAGCGTGCCGCTAAGCATCAGGCGCGCAATGTTGATCGTGGTGTCAAAGGCGCGGCCCAGATTGCGCGTGAGGTTGAACTGCTCCATGCCGTGAGGATGGGACATGGGGAGTTCGGAGGCCGGGTGGACCAGAATCGGGATATCGAGATCGGAAACGGTTTTGTAGAACGGGTACATGCGCTCGTTGTCGAGGAGAATCCCGCCGCTATGGGTATTGATGCCGACCCCTTTGCAGCCTAGTTCCAGAACAGCTCGTCTCAACTCCCTCTGTCCATCGCTCTCAAGCGGAGGGACATGGGCCAGCGGGATCAGGCGGTCGGGATATTGCCGGGTGATCTCCGCCATCCGGTCGTTAATGAGACGCGCCCCCTTGAGATCGACCCAGTCCAGCCACACCCCGACGTGCAGGGCCGCCTGGTCTACTCCAGCCCGGTCCATCGCCTTGATTTGCTCCTCGATGCGGGCGGTCATCCTTGGCGGAGAGAAGAGCTGGACCCCGGCGCGCCGAATGCGAAAACGGTCAGGCTCATGAATGACTTCTTCCTCCTGGCGCACGTAAAGCTCGGGCCGGCGATAGTGCTCTTCCGGCATCCAATGATGATGGACATCGATGACGAGATTCTTCTTCATAACCTTTCTTTTTAATCGAAATCGCCTTGCTTGACAAGAGTTTTCTTCTCCCCGCCGATCCATTGGACTTCCGCGCAGCCGCGTAATATATTTCGACAGACATGTCTGACACCGTCGTCCGCATCGAAAACTTGAGAAAGCAATACGGCCCGATCACTGCTCTTGACGACATCTCTCTGGAGGTCGAGAGAGGAACGATCTTCGGCCTTCTCGGACCCAACGGCGCAGGTAAGACCACCGCAGTCAAGATCCTGACCACTCTGGTGCGCCCGGATGCAGGCAAGGTCGAGGTCGCTGGAACCGACATTTTAAAGGACCCGGATCGCGTGCGCAGCCTTATCGGCTATGTCCCCCAGGAGCTCACCGTAGACCCCTATCTCACGGTTGAAGAGCACTTGCGCTATTATGCAGACCTCTACCACCTTTCCGCCGCGGTGAGAGAACCCAGAATCCGGGAGGCGCTGGGCTTGGTCGGTTTGGCAGGACAGGAAGATCGCCGGGCAAGGTATCTTTCCGGAGGAACGAAGAAAAAACTCGATCTGGCCTGCGGCTTGATTCACCGGCCGCCTTTGATTCTTCTCGACGAACCTTCTCTCGGCTTGGATGTGCACGTGCGCCGGGACGTATGGAATTATGTCTTAAGACTCAAAGAGCAGGGGACCACTGTTTTTCTCTGCACCAACTATATGGATGAAGCGGAACGTCTCTGCGACGAGGTGGCGATTATCGATCACGGCAAGATCGCCGTCGCCGGCGCTCCCGCGGCATTGCGAAGCCAACTTAAAAAAGATGTGATCTCTGTCGAGATCGCCGGCTTCAACGAGCATGAGAGGGAAAAATTAGCGACCCTCGAGAAGGCGGTTTCTCAGTTAGCGATCGTTCAGGCAACCACGAAGGACGGCGCGCGGCTCAAGATCGATGTCGAGAGCAATGAAATCGCCCTGCCCCAGATCCTTGAGCGGACCGCTTCGCTGTCCATCCCCATACGCACCATCACCTACAGCCGTCCGGGATTGGATGAGGTTTTTCTCCACTTCACGGGTCGCCCGCTCGCCGAGGAGAAGGAAAAAGATGCTTGAGTTCGCGCAAGAGACCAAGGCGCAGCTGGTGCGCTGGATGATCCATCTTCGGCGGGAGCCTTTCAACATAGCCTTTAACCTGCTCAATCCCGTTATCCTTCTGATCTTTATGGGCGGGGCCTTTCAGGGGCTGGCCCAAGGGTCGGTTGGGGGAGACTATCGCACCTATCTCTTGCCCGGGATCCTGGCCCTTACCGCCTTCGGAAACAGCATGGCCGGAGGCATTCCCCTGCTCTTCGACAAGGAGAACGGTTCTCTTTTGCGCTTAATGAGCACGCCGATCTCGCGCGCCTCTATTCTGGTCGGCCGTTTTCTTGCGGTCAATATCAATACGACGCTCCAGTGTGTGATCATATTGGGTTTGGGATTTATTTTTGGCGTCCGCATCGCTGCCGGACTCGGCGGTGTTTTGGCTCTCCTCGTGATCGGTTTGCTTCTCGGTTTCGGAGTGACGGTCATCTCTTTGATCCTTGCCTTTGTTTTGAAGAACCACGGTGACTTCTTCGCCATCATCGGCATATCCGCCCTGCCGGCTACTTTTCTTTCTTCCGCTTTTGTCCCCCTGGATTCCCTGCCTCTTTGGATGCGGCTGATCGCCTGGGTGAATCCCATGACTTACATGATCGATGCGATGCGCTCCTTGATCCTCTCCGGCTGGGATTTACCCCTCCTCGTCCGGATGGCCATCGTGCTGCTCGTGTTCGACGGCGCGATGTTTTGGCTTGGCGGGAGAGTTCTGCGCCGACATCTGGCCTAGGTGGCTCATAAACGGCTCAACGCCGAAAAAAAGCCCGGAGGGAGATGGAAAGGTTATGCGATTGACATGAAGCTTCCCCCGGCGCTTCGTCATCGCGAGTTTCGTCTCTTCGCCATCGGCTACCTTCCAAGCGAGACCGGCGAGTACATCCATTTCGTGGTCCAGAATTGGCTGGTATGGGAGCTGACCCAATCCGCCTTTTATCTGGGGCTCATCGGCTTTTTTGAGTTCGCCCCGCGCTTTGTGTTCGGGCCGATCGGCGGCGTGATCGCCGACCGGATGGATCGGCTGAAGCTGCTCGTCTGGAGCAGGGCGCTGAACCTCCTGCAAACTCTGGTTTTCGCCTTGCTGGTCTTTTCCGGCGCGATCCAGTTCTGGCACATCGTGGTTCTCGTCATCTTCATGGCCATCGTCAGCTCCGTGAGCACGGCGGCCCAGCAGGCGCTGGTCGTCTCCCTGGTCCCTCAGGAAGCCGTCGTCAGCGCCCTGGCGCTGCACTCGGCTACCCACAACCTGACGAAAATCATCGGTCCTTCCATCGGCGGGATCCTGCTTACCCTGATCGGGGCCGGCCATTGCCTGCTGATCCAATCTCTGACCATCCTCTGGATGTTAGGCACGCTCTACCGCATGAGGCTGCCCGCTTCTTCCATGCCCGGAGTCGGAGGAGAGTGGCTAAAGGACATCGGCGAGGGTGTTTCTTATCTGCGCCAGAATCGTCGGGTCCTGGCCACCGTTTTGACGACCTACTCGAACGGCTTCTTCGGCATCTCCTACTCCCAATTCCTCCCCTATTTTGCCCAGGAAGTGTTGCACGTTGGCGCCACGGGCTACGGCTTCCTGGTTTCCGCGCCCGGGGTGGGCGCGGTGGCCATCAGCTTCCTGCTCTCCACCTACACTAAGTTGAGACGGATGAGACGCCTGCTCTTCGGGGCCAGTCTCATCTATGCGGCCTCCATCTTTCTCTTTGCTATCTCCCGCTCCATGGTTTGGTCTATTCTACTTCTCGCAGTCGTGGGCTCGATGCAAATGAGCTACCGGGTCCTGGCCCGGGCGATCATCCAGGAAGAATGCCCGCCGCATCTTTTGGGCCGGGCGATGAGCCTCTTCTTCCTGGACCGCGGCTTCGGCTCTCTAGGCGCTGTCTGTTTAGGCAGCGTCGCCGCCCTGGTCCCGGTGCCGTTTGCTGTGGCCGGAAGCGCCGTGCTCTCCGGTCTCACCGCCTGGCTCATCCCCCGCCGCGCCGCTCGGCAAAGACCTTCTGCCTCATAGATTTCCCTTGCCCTCGAACTTCCAATTCGGGCACCAACTTCACAATTTTATTGAAGCAAAGTGCCGTGACTTTCGTCTAAAAAATCAGCCGATAGGTAGGGCGGAACGGAAGATGGAAGTTGCCCCAACCATTTCTTCTCTTTCAAGCGCACCAAAACCCAGGTTGCTTGACAAAGTCCGCCAGGCGATCCGCACACGTTTAGGCATTCCTTTGCCACTCATCTCCTGGAGGCTGGATATGATATCAGGACGGTGCAGGAGCTCTTGGGGCACAATGATGTAAGTACCACAATGGTCTATACCCACGTTTTGAACAAAGGTGGCCGAGGTGTGTCCAGCCCTGCGGACCGACTGTGAAATGAGACACAAGCGATAGTCAGCGGGCCAGTATCGTGCTATACCGCGCGGGCTGATATCTGGATACACCGTGCGGGCCAATATCCGGCTACACTGCGGGCGGGATAGCACAGCGGGACCGACCTTGACAACGGGCAGGTAAGTGACGGATAGTGAGGCACATTTTGTGATTTTTCGTAAGTCAGCTTGGACGTGCTATCTAGCCGTCCATATACTCACTAGTTAGCCGTCGGAGAGTGTCCCTATGGTGGATCCGCCGGTAAAGTGCTAATCTTACCTCATGTCCAAGGTAGACAAGGCGAAGGAGCAGATAGCGTATCTCAAGTTCTGGCTCGGCGTAATGGTCGTTACTGACATCAGCTTGGTCGGTTGGGTAGTCTCAAGTGCAGGTTCAGCGCCCGCCCACCAGGTTTTGGGCGCGCTTGTGGCAGTCGTGGTTATCACAGCGGCTGGCTTCGCTGTTCACTGCCGCATCGAGCGGCTCATTGATGGACTGGAGGACATGTAGTCATGGAAATTCTGGCCACAATCGTTTTGCTCGTTGTTGCGTTGGCGTTCGCCTTCATGGCCTTAGATGCCTCACGCCGCGCAAAGTAACCCCACCAACCGGCTAACTTTCGCTTCAGACCGATCGCTAAAAGCACAGGCTGAGCTTTGCGTTGAGCCTGTAGGAAAAGTCCAAGTGACAAATTTACAAGAAAAACGACCGCCACATTTGACTTATAAGTAACGATCTCGGGTCGAGAGACCATTTAGGTACCCCCGATTTTAGTTGGCGGGGACTTTGTCTACACCCTCGTTAGACCCCCGGAGAGCACCCACTCCAAATCGCATGACAACGAACGAGCCAGCCTGGGAATCGCTCGATCAGATGGCGGAGGCAACCGCTGCGGGTCTGGCGCAGGCTGCGGCGAGCGTCGCATTCCGCCTGTTTCGCGACAAACAATTCCGTCGGCTGGCAGGCATCGAGCGGTTAAGCCAGGCCGAGCAGGACAGGATTTTCAACGAGCTGGTTGTTGCGTCTCTTGTCCTGATCATGCTTCTGCTTGAGGCACCGGATCTCCGCGTTGCTGGGGAGTTTCAGGACTATCTCGCCGGTCTGAACAAGAGAATTCCCAAGGCTTATGTGGACCACTTAGAGACTCTGGGTGTCGAGGCCGACCATCTTCGAGACTGGGAAAAGCTCATCGCTATGCGCTACGAAGAATACGCGCGGGACAGGCACGATGTACGCGCGGCGGCGATGCAGATTGAGTCATCGGAGAAACGCTTGGATTTGGATGATCTTGCGAAGATCCAAATGCTCGTGCCGGTTCAAGCTGTCGCCATTGGCTGCCACCACCACATCTGTCGCGGTCACACAGAGGGACGGGATGACCTGTTCAAATTGACGCTGAGATCACTATCCATGTTCTATGTTGAACTCAGAGTCCGGCTCGAGGGCGGCAGGATCACTCCTCTAACACGGGCGCGAGTGGCCTTGAAGCGAATGCTTCGCCGCATGGGTAGAAGAAAATAACGGAATAGGAGAGACCGCCGCATTGAGGACGCCGCGGCAGGTGTTTCGTCTAACGCTATAAGGTCACGGCGGGGATGAGCAAAGTTTTTTCTGGTTTCCGTTTGACAAAAATCATGGACGTCTTTAATGGCTCGTAGCCCTTCCCTTTGATAAACCCCCTACATACGCTATAATTCGCATCATCTTTAGAGTTTGTGAGCGAGAAAATGAAGGACCTCGGAGTGATCATCCTGGCGGCCGGTTTGGGTCAGCGGATGAAATCCAGGCTGCCTAAGGTACTTCATCCCTTGGGGGGAAGACCTCTTCTCTTACACCCCCTTTCGACCGCACGGAGCTTAAAGCCCAAGAGGATAGCGGTGGTTGTCGGGCATGGCGCGGAAGAGGTCAAGCACGCCTGCGCGGACAACGGAATCATCTGGGTTCTCCAACAGCGCCGGCTCGGGACCGGTCATGCGGTAAGCTGCACGAGAGAAATCTTTCGGGGTTTTTCCGGCGACCTCTTGATCCTGAGCGGCGATGTCCCTCTCATCTCCGGGGATACCTTGCTCGACCTCCTCAGCCGTCACCGCGAGCAAAATGCGGCGCTTACGCTTTTGACGGCCTTTTTGGAGCAGCCCTCGGGTTACGGGAGGATACTGCGTAACGGGAAAAAAGATTTGCTTGGC
>MGRY01000214.1 GCA_001799045.1 Deltaproteobacteria bacterium RIFCSPLOWO2_02_56_12
CAAAGGGTTGAGAAATTGGCCGGATAAATCGGCCAGTAATAGAGAGCTTACCCCAAGTTGACATAAATGCACCTTATCGGATACTTTCCGACCTCGATAGGGCGGAGCGGGCGAGTCTACTTGCGTATGGTAACCGCTAAAAGCCGGGGAAGGGGGGCGGCAGGAGCGGTTGGCGGGTAAATTGGAGTTCGCGGTGGTTGACCCTAAAAAGCAAATTCCTATCATTCAGATTTTGGGATCGTAACCTGGTAATGGGCGTTGACCTTAGCTACTTCCATCGCGCACCTCGTTTCGTAATAATGTAACGGTAGAGGGTCCCACCGTGGATGTCAAGAAAACCCAAAATAAGACCCAATCTCTTTCGAGCCAGGGGGGTCCTACTCGGCGGAGCCGGCCTCTTCAGCTTCGAATCCAAGTGCCTTGTAGGTCTTAAGACGCCTGAAATGCATTTTACTCAGAATCGGCATCTTTGCATCAAAATAGTCATAGACCCTGACGCTGCTTTTGCCTCGGTAATTTCTTAACGCTCTGCCAACGTATTGAACAATTTTCCCCTTGAAAGAGACAGGAAACGCAAGAAAGAGAGTATCGATTCTCGGGCAGTCGAACCCCTCGCCTAAGTATTGTCCGGTAGCGATTACAAGCAGTTCTTTTTGCGGAGATGTATTCTCGATGCTCTTCAAAATGGAGGCTCGCTGTTTTTTGCCGAGCGCTCCGGTCAAGAGGAAAGGAACCTTCCCTCTTTGAGTCGGGGGGTCAAGTCTGCTCTTGGCTCATCCACAAAGGGTTCAGAATATTTCAGGCAGCCTCTACATTGACTTTTAGCTTCAGCCCTCCCTGATTGATGATGTCCTGCAGAGCGAGAGCCACAAAGCTCCGCTCTGAATGCCCCAGTATTCTGGCGAACTTCGCGGCGCGCTCCGGGCTCACAAACTTGCGACCCTTCTCGATATCACACAGGTGCTGCTTAGAGATGCCGAGCTTTTTGGCAAACTCGACCTGAGACATCTCCTCAGCTTGGCGCATCGCCTCGATCAGTCCGCCGAACGTCAGCACGCCGACCAGGCCTTCCAAGAACTTCATAGCATCGCTTTTCTTCTTAGTACGCATGGGGATGCACCTCGATAACTCTCACGATTTTTACGTCGCCTCCTTCAATCACATAGACCGCACAGTATAAGCCAAAACTCAATGCCCCTCATTTAACTCATCTTAAACGCCGGCGGCAGCACCTCGTCCACGCCCTTTCCTGTCCAGTGCCAGTTGGGGACGCTTTTCCAGACCTCTTCGCCCTTAGCCTGGACTTTATCCAAGAGTTCCTCTTCGTTGAGCCTTAGATACTTGCCGTTGTCAACCAGGATCTCTCCGTCCACAATCACCGTCCGCACGTCCCGGCTGACGGCGGTTTCCACCACGGCCTTGATCGGATCGCGCACGGCGCCGAAGGCGATATCCTTGAGATTGATGATTGCGATGTCCGCCTTGGCTCCCTTCTGCAGCCGGCCTAAGTCGTCTCTGCCCACCAGCTTCGCGCCGCCGAGTGTCACCGCGTTGAAGACATCTCTGGGATGGCCGGCGATGAAGCTCTTCTCCGCCACACGGGAGCAGAGCGAGGCATAACGCATATCTGAGATAATATCCTTGGGAAAGGTGTCTGTGCCTATCCCCATATTGATCCCTGCCTTTAGATACTTATCAAAGGATTCCATCACGATGCCCAATTTCAAGTATTTTAAGGGGCTGTAGGCCACTGAGGCGCCGGAATCGGCGATGATCTTAAGATCGTCCCCATAGGGATAGGCGAGCCAGCTATGGCCGCTGATGAAGATACAATGGGAGAGCGAAACCTCCGGGTCGAGGAAACCGATCTTGTGGAGCAGCTCAATCGGCGTGCAGCGATGCAGGCGCATGACCGTATGAAACTCAAAGAGGTTGATCGTGGCGTGAATTTGCACGCGCACCCCGATCTCCTTGGCGGCCTTGCGGGTCTCTTTGAGAAGCTCCGGCGTGCAGGTATCCACGTGGCCGGGAAAAAGCATGGTGCCCATGCGGCCGTTGCATGCCCCGTTGAACTTATTAGCGAAAGCAATCGCTTTCTTTAGACCTTCGCTTCCCCGCTCATCGTTCCAATCGTATTCCAGCCGCCCTTCGCGGTCCTGGAAGAAATTGACGTTTTTGTAGCTTGGTCCCGTGTAACAGCGGATTCCGACCTCATCCACCATCGCGACATAGGACTCAGGAGTCGTGCCGGGACCACCGATCTCCAGAGTCGTCGTAACACCGCTCTTCAGCACATGGATGAGCGAGAAGCGCTGGCCGACGTCTATGTCTTTCAGATGAGCGTGCTTGGCTCCCTCGCGGGTAGGGGCGCCGTGGGCCAGATAGTTTGACGCAAAGTAGTCCACCTTATTCGCGTCGTTCAGCAGATAATCGCTTGCGTTGCCGCCCGAGTGAAAATGGGTGTCGATAAGGCCGGGGGAGACGAGACAACCCTTGGCGTCGATCTTCTTGTCTACCGGCTCAGTGTACTGCTTGCCGACAAAAAGAACTCGATCCCGTTCGAAGGCCACCACGCCATCCCGAATGACCTGGTGCTCCCGGCCGTTAAAACCAACCACATATCCGCCTTGGATGAGGGTTTTCATGACTTTGTCCTTTCACTACTTGTAAATTCCATGCCGTGCCCAATGCAGGTAATGTTCTACGCCGCGATAGGCATCGAATTCCGGCGTGAAACCGGTCTCGTCACGAATCCGGGAGATGTCAACACAGGTGTTGATGTCCATGGGAGTTTTGGTCGAGGTCAGGGGACCCGGCCCGTCTCCCAGGTGGATTTCGATATCCGGGAGGAGCTTTTTGATCGCCTCGGCAAACTCTCCGATGCTTGTAAGCTTGCCGTATCCGAGGTTGTAGATTCGGTGATGCAAGCTTTGGGCTTTTAATAACAGGCTGAGCGCCCGGGCCGCATCCTTGACATAAATGAAGTCGTGGGCCTCCTCCGGATCGTAATTTTCCAGGGCAATCGGTTTGCCCTTTACGGCCCCCTCTACCATGAGCCCGGGGAGGTTTCGAATGCCCCGGTAAAGAGGCCCGTAAACACGGGTGAGGCGAACCGACACGGCCTCCATGCCGTATTCTTTGCCGTACATAAGACAGAGGATTTCCCCTGCCTTTTTTGTCCCAGGAATAAATCGGTCCGAGGTGATAAATAATTTTTCTTCCTCCTTGAAAGGGGCAGTATCCGTCATCCCCTGATAGACCGCTTCAGAACTGATGAAGATTACTCGTTTGATCCCTGCCCGCTGCGCTGCTTCGAGTACGTTGATCGTTCCGGTGATGTTCACGTGCATCGCCTGGTAGAGGGGCGTATTGCCCTTTTCGGAGCGGATGGCGGCATGAACGACGCTTTTTACGCTAAAATCTTGGATGGCCCGGGAGATGTTCTCGAAGGAGGTTATGTCCAAAGGTGTGATCTTAAGGTTTTTGCCCACAAAGGGAGCGAGAAGGGGAGGGACTTCGAGGTTGCGGTTGCTGGTAAGGAGGACTCTTTCTCCGGCGTCGCATAGGAGTTTTGCCAAGTTCGCTCCAAAAAAACCCAGCCCACCCGTGATCATGATCATGGCAGGTTCCTCAGAGAATCGTGCGGCACCCCGGAGAAATATAGTTCACAGGACAATCAGTTCATCTCCGGTTTTGTTGAGCCGTTGGTTCCCCTTTTCCGTGATGAGATAGGTCTCTCCCCAAAGGAGCGAGCTTCTCCCCAAAACCGGCCAGGGATGAACGATAAAAACCATACCTGGAGTAATTTCAGTTTCGTTCTTCGGTGTCGGTCGATCCTCGACCATGTCGATGCCGACGATGTGGCCGTAAATCGGCGTGGCCTCGAAGCCCATGCTTTTGACATGATCTTCCATCACGCTCATCGGTTTGGAAACCTTAAAGCCGGGCCTCAAATACGGGAGGGCCTGCTTAATCGCTTCAACTGAAACCCGATGCAGCTTCACCAAATCCTCGGAAGGCTTCCCGAGGGAGACGGCCCGGGCTAGCTGAGTCCAGTAGCCTCCGTAACAGGCCGTGATCTCGACGAAAATCATTCCCTTTTTCGCGAGCTTTTTCCCCGAGGGGGCATAGCCGTTGGTCTTGGGACCTTGAGAAATAATGTTGAAACTTTTTTCCACGCCGTGACTCTTGAGCACGCAGTCTATCCCGGCAATCACTTCCCACTCCGTTTTTCCCGGCTTGATATATTTAAGCCCCTGTTGGAATGCCAGGTCTACCAGCAAGGCCGACCTCTTAACCAGGCGAATGGCTTCAGGACTCCGATACTGGCGCAGACTCTTTAGCTCCGATCCGAAATCGGTGAGCGTAAAGTCAGGAAAAGCGTTCTTGATCTGTTGGTGCCACAAGAGAGGAAACCTATCCAAGCCATCGGCTCCGACCCTGGCCTGAGCCAAATCTTTCTCTCTGATAATATCCAAAAGGCTTGGGAGAAAGTTGGAGCTCAATCTCACGTCCTTAATCCAGGAGAATTGCTTGGCCCTGTCGGCCTGAAATCTGGACTCCGCAAGCAAAATGGGCTCCTGCCCGTCGTTTTTAAAGAAGACTAAGACCAGGGGGATGTTGACGTTTGGAAAATCGGTGAGGAAACGAAAACTCGCCCCGTCCCCGCGCACGGCGCTGGAGCCCCTCATAATCGCGGCATCGAGGCCTTGCTCCGCCATCTCCCGCCGCACCGCTTGATATCGGACCTCTTTTTCCTTGTTAGAAAGAAACATGACGTGTCCCTCCACATTCCATCGTTTCTACACGTTGAACCGAAAGTGAATGATATCCCCGTCCCGGACCACGTAGTCTTTCCCCTCCAACCGTAGTTTCCCTGCCTCACGGCACTTCGCTTCGCTTCCGAGCGCGATAAATTCTTCGTAGGGGACGACCTCCGCGCGGATAAAGCCGCGCTCAATATCACTGTGGATCTTTCCCGCCGCTTTTCTTGCTGTGGTTCCCCTCTTGATGGTCCAGGCGCGGACCTCGTCTTTTCCCGTAGTAAGAAAGCTGATCAGATCGAGAAGTTGGTAAGAGGCGCGGATGAAGCGCGCGCGCGCCGGCTCTTCAATGCCAATCTCTTTTAGAAAGGCATCACGGTCCGCCTCGTTTAGCTGGGCAATTTCCATTTCTACCTTCCCGGCCAGGGCTAAGCTCTGGATTCCTCGGCGTCGGAGTTCCTCCTCGTAGGCAGGCAGCGGAGGTTGCCCCGCCCGCTCATCAGAAGTGTTAAAAAGCGCCAGCAGCGGCTTTCGGCTGAGAAAACCGAAGCCCGCGAGAAGACTCTCTTCGTCCGGATTGAGAGAAAGATTTCTCAGCCCCTCTTCGTTTTCTAAAGCCTTGCGGCAGCGCTCGAGGAGCGGCAATTCCTGTTCCTTTCCCTGCTCTTTTTTCAATCGGCCGAGGCGGTTCTCCACCACTACGAGATCGGCGAAGGTCATCTCGGCCAAAAGATCGTTCAGCTCTTTTAAAGGATCCGCCTGAGCGTCGAAATCGCGCAGCACAAGGGCGATCGCCTCGACCTCGCGCATCTGGCTGAGGAGGTCGCTGCTTGCTTTGAGATCGTCTTTTCCTTGATTCGCCGGAAAGTCGGTGAAGCGGATCTCGGCGTAGGTGGTTTTTTTGGGTTGAAAAATCTCTGCCAGCCGATCGATGCGTTGATCCGGGACCTTGATCACGCCCAGATGGATCTCGGCCTTGTCGCCGCCCGGGTATCCCCCCACCTGGGCCTCCAGCCCGGTGAGCATATTAAAAATCGTCGTCTTCCCTGAGCCGCGCCGTCCGATCAGCCCTACTTTCATTACTCACACACCTATGGCTGGCTACTGGGAGATCCTCGATAAGAACTGTGCCTCGCCGTATTCCTCAAGGGCCAAGCTCTTAAGGCCGCTCTTTTCGTAAGTTTCTCCTAGCAACAAGTGGACCACTGGCTCATCAGGGTCCGCCCTGACAGCTTCCGCCAGCAACTCCCTGGCCTCGTAAAGAAGACCATGCGAGAGCAGGAAATTTGCCTTCAGGATCGCCAGGGTGGTCTTGGAGATTCCTCCCGCGGCGTCCAGAGATTTGAGCTGTTCCTGGATGGGTCTGGCCTCTTCAGGAGAGAGGAGCGTGAAACGCGCCTTCTCCGCCGGGAAGCCTTTTTTCTCAATCGACCAGGAATATCCCACTCCTGGTTTTAAGCGGGGCGCCGATGAGGGATATTTAATCTGTGTGAGGGCGATATTCTCTGCCGTCCAGACCACCCCCTCAGGACCGTAAACCCGTAGCGTGCCAGGCTGCATCTCCATGCCCATCCATTTGAAGGTCGGCGACTCCGCTATCAGTTTGGTTTCGCGTGGCGCTATCAACGTCGGAGGGTGCTTGCCTCCCCGGACTGCCAAAGGAATATAAGTGGGAGGTTTTTTCTTCCCTAGAAGAAGACTTGCCACTTGTTTCATCCCGGCGCTGGATTGGCCCGCCTTTGCCTCGGGCGGCTTAATTTCAAAAGGCGAGTTTTTTTCGTCGATGGTCACTGTTTTCATCCCTTCGGTAAAGAGAATCACCAGGGAGGCATCCTTAGAAACCACAACTTGGGTCCCCGCGTAGAGAGACTGAAGCGGCGCGGGTTTTTCCGGCGCTTTCTTCCCTGGGAGCCTGATCTGGACATCGCCGCGGTTGAGCTTTAGTTCCGTGATGACCGCCACAGCTTCCTGCGATTGAGCCCATAGCACGGGCGGCATAGGAGCAAGAAACAGTATGGTAAGGGACACCATCCGAGCCAAATATCTTTTCATGAGAATAACCCTCCCTGGCTTGTGTTAATGTAGTAAAGCTGCGGAAATTATCAAGGAAGCTGAGTCACACTCTTGATGTGACGCCGGTCACATAAAGCCACTCTCATTCAGGGGACCGGTTCAGGTCCCAGGACCTCAAAGACCTCGACCGGTTTATCTCTTCCCTTGACCTTTACTTCGCCGCAGCGTCGCACGTTAAATTTTTCGTTTACAGCTTCCAGGGTCTCGCGCGTGATCAGGGTACCGGTAGAAAATTCTTTGTTCAGTCCCTCAACCCGCGAAGCCGTGTTCACCGTGTCCCCGGTAAAGGTGAACTTCTTTCTCCCCTCGGATCCTATAATCCCCGCTATAACCTCTCCTGTATGAATCCCCACACCTATCCGGATCGGCTGGTAGCCTCGATTCTTCCATTCCTCATTGAGACGTGCGAGCCCCTCCTGGACCTCCAGGGCGGTCTCGACCGCGTCCATGGCATGGTCTGGATTATTCTTGGTCGCGCCGAAGACCGCCATTACGGCGTCCCCTATGAAGTCGTTGATCATGCCGTGATGCCGCGAGATCACCTGCGTCATCATAGCAAAAAGCTCGTTTAGAATGCCAACCACCTTTTCCGGCGGCGAGCCTTCGCAGAGGGTCGTATAGTCCCTGATATCGGTGAAAAAAACGCTGACCACTCTCTTTTGGCCGCTAAGACTCTCCTCCTGCTGCACGATCTGATCCGCGACCTCGCGGTCGACGTACTGTCCCAGGGACTTGCGGATATGCTTCCTCTCTAGGAGATCGCCCACGAGGCCGCCGAGCCGGATGGCCAAAAGGGGTGTCACGAAATCCACCCAGATTCCCAGGCGGGCGAAGGCGAGGTAGCTGAGCGGGATCAAAAGGAGCGGAATCGCGATAAAGCCAAGGATGGTTACCATGACCGGTCTAAAAAGGGAGAGAAGGACGCTGATAACGAGGGCGAACAGCAGCGATAGTGATAGGGCCACCCATCTTTGGGCCCCTAGGATCTGTGACCGGGAGAGAATTGTGTGGATGATATTGGCATGGATCTCCACGCCACTCATCAAACCTTGAGGCGTAGGAAAAAAATCTCGGCTTTCGCCAAAAGTTGCTCCGACCAGGACAATCTTTCCGCGAAAAGGATTGTCGGCTGCGAGGGAGAGATTCTGTTTTGACAAGGAAGCTACGGGGTCGCTGGGAATGGCCATGAAACTTCCTTGGGCGCCGGCGAAATTGATCTTCCAGATATCGTCGAAGCGGAAAGAAAGGGGAGTCACCTGCGGCAGAAGGCGTCCCTGAAATTTATCCCATTCGGGAAGGAGCAGGGCTATCTCTTCCTCTTGATTGAGCGCCTCTTCCAGGCGGGCAGAGTCATATCCCGCGTAGCGAGCCAAAACAGCAAGGGCCAAAGAAGGAAGCACCTTGCCGTCCGCGCCCCTTACGGCGAGCGGCATCTGGCGTACGAAGCCGTCTGGATCAATGGGGGCATTCGCAAAACCGGCCACCGGGTTAAGTTTCGGACTGAAAAAGGAGGTGCGGGAGTAAAGGACCTTGCCGTCATCCTCTTTTTCCGGGCGAATCACATAAACCGGCACGACCTTGGTTACCCCGTTCTCCGAGGCCGCCTGAATAGCTTTTAACAGAAGCTCGTCTTCTCGCGGGTTGGTTTTCACCTTGAGCTCGATATCCATGGCAATGACCTTGGCCCCGCTCTTGGCCAGGACCTCGATGATGCTTGCCAGGTAAGAGCGTGGCAGGGGTTGTTTTTCCTCTAGATTGCGGAAGGCCCGATCGTCAATATGGACTAGAACAATTTCAGGAGACTTGATCTGTCCGCGCGCCCAGAGGAGAAGATCCAGCGCCTTGGCCTCAAAGCCCTCAAAGTAGCCCATGGTGGAAGCCAGAGAGGTGAGCAGGCTGACAGAGAGGGCGAGAACGAGGGACTTGAAAAAGCGTCTCTTTCTTCTTTTGAGAACCTCAATGATCCTCATTTTTTCAGTGAACCCTTCTACACCGGCCATTCTTCCAGCCGGTACGCCTGATCCCAGAACAGAAACTCGTAGCGGCTGCTCAAGAGAAATTGGGAGCGCATGACCCTTTTCTCGTCACCTTTGGCGTTCGCCCCTAACTGATCCAGCAAATGGATCTGTTCTCGCACAGGCTTCCAAAACTCTTCCGATGCGTAGGTCTCAATCCACTCACGGTAGATCTTAGGGCTCTTGGGGCGATTCTTGTAGAGCCTCTTCCCCACCTCTCCGTAGATCCAATAGCAGGGGAGAACCGCCGCGACGATCTCTCCCAAACTCCCGCCGCGCGCTACCGCCTGCAGATGTCTGGTATAGGCTTCGGTAATCGGTCCTTTGGGCGCATTGTCGAGCTGCTTCTGGGAAAAACCCAGACTCCGGCCAAAGGTAGCATGAAAACTCCTCTCGACCTCGACGGCGATGAGCGCGTGACGGGTAAAGATTTCCAATGTTTTAAGATCAGGCGACTTGGCTCCGCCTAAACAGAGGACCTGAGCGAAGTCGAGAAGGTAGAGGTAATCCTGGAGGATGAAGTAGGTGAAGCGGTCCATGGGCAGAGTGCCGGCATGGAGCTCATTCAAAAAAGGGTGGCTGTAAATCGCCCGCCAGATGGAATCCGCCTGGTGTTTTAGCTGCTCACTGAACGGCCCTGCCACTTTACGTTGCCTGCTTCGTCCTTTTCGCTTGCGGAGCGAAATAGGCTATTAAATTACGACCCTTCTTGCAGTTTGCACAAATTCTTTCTATAACATAGCCGCGATATCTTGTCACCCTAACGGCGGCACAGGGAGAGTTGCAGCACGAGAGAGAAAGGGAGAGCGATGAAGAAAAAGATCCGCATACGTCTCAACGGGAAGAAGGTCGAAGTGGAAATACCCACCAACCGTCTTTTGATCGATTGCTTGCGTTACGATCTAGGACTGACCGGCACCAAAGAGGGATGCAGTGTCGGCGTCTGTGGCGCCTGCACGGTGTTGATGGACGGGGAGATGATCAGTTCCTGCCTTGCGCTGGCGGTATTCGCCGACGGCCACGAGATCACAACCGTCGAGGGACTGGCAAAGAACGGAGAGCTTCACCCCGTACAGAAGAGCTTCATCCAAAACGGCGGTTTTCAGTGCGGGATCTGCACCCCTGGCCAAGTCGTGGCGGCCAAAGCCCTGCTGGATGAGATTCCCAAGCCCAGCGAGGAACAGATTAAGGAATGGATGATGGGCAACCTCTGCCGCTGCACCGGTTACTACAAAATTATTGAATCGATCCAGAAAGCACACCAATTCGCCAAATAAGGATAAACTCATGATACCCTTTGAATACCGCACCCCTAAGAGCCTCAAAGAAGTTCACCAAGAGCTAAGAGAATTCGGCGCCGACGCCAAACTGATCGCCGGCGGTACGGCGCTCGTGATCATGATGAAGCAGCGCCTCGTGCGGCCATCTTCCCTGATCAGTTTACGCATGGTGCGCGGCCTGGACGGAATCGCCGAGAAGGATGGCGCGCTACGTATCGGCGGTCTGGCGACTCACCGCGAAGTGGAGACCTCTACTCTAGTGCGTCGGCGAGTGCCGCTCCTGGCTGAGACTTACCGGCACGTCGCCACGATTCGGGTGCGCAATATGGCAACGGTGGGTGGAGGACTGGCGCATGCCGATCCCAACCAGGACCCGCCTCCTACCTTGATGGTCTTGGGAGCGACCCTGAAGGCGAGTTCGGCCGACGGGAGCCGGGTCATTCCGCTGGAGGAATTTTTCACCGACTACTACGAGACCGTGCTGAAGCCCGATGAGATCATCACCGAGGTCTCGGTCCCTCGATTACCGGCGAACAGCGGTGGCGCCTTTGTCAAATTTCTCCCGCGGACTGCCGATGACTATGCTACGGTTTCTGCCGCGGCTGTGGTCACTTTGGACCGGGCCAGGAAGATTTTTACCGACGTCTGCATTGCCTTGGGAAGCGTTGGGACAACACCTATTCGCGCGCGCGAGGCCGAGGCGGTTTTGCGGGGACAACCGGTCAAGCGCGAGGCGCTGCGCGAAGCCGCGGAAAAGGTCAGGCAGGCTGTCGATCCCGTAAGCGA
>MGRY01000215.1 GCA_001799045.1 Deltaproteobacteria bacterium RIFCSPLOWO2_02_56_12
GCCCTGGTCTCCGCAGACACCCCTATCAGCCAACTCGCGGGATCCGGACTGGTCAACAGCGTTCTGGCTGGTTCCGATGCCGTCATGGTGGCAGCGGGAATGACCTCTCTCAACTATTTGCTTATGGGCCGCCCCGACATCAAGACTCCCGAGCAGCTTAAAGGGGGCTCCGTAGCCATAAGCCGTTTTGGCTCCTCGTCGGACTTCATCGCCCGCTATGCCCTATCAAAGATCGGCTTGACCCCAGGCAAGGACGTCACGATTGTGCAAATCGGCAGCACGCCCGCGCGTATGGACGCGACCATGACCGGAAGGGTCCAGGCGACAGTCATCAATCCGCCGGCCAGCATTATAGCGTTGAACAGAGGCATGACGATCCTGGCCGATCTTCCAAAGCTGGGGTTGGTTTACCAGCATACCGGCGCGGCCACCACGAGGAGATTCATTAAAGAACACCCGGATATCGTCCGGAGATACGTCAAATCCCATGTAGAAGCCGTGCACCGAATCTGGACGGACAAAGAGGTTTCTATCAAGGCGCTGGCAAAATATTTCGGCCACGGGGTCGAGCACGATGTCCTGGTCAAGACCTGGGAAAACCTCCTGGAGGAACCGATCCTTCCCAAAAAGCAGTATCCGTCGCTGGAAGGCTTCAAGACGATCCTGGCCCCTCTCGCCGAAAAAGATCCCAAGGCGAGAGCCGCCAAGCCTGAAGACTTTGCCGATCTGAGCTTTATCCGCGAGCTCGATCAAAGCGGTTACATCGACGCCCTTTATAAAAGAAAGAATTAAGAAGAATTAGGCGGAAAAATGGAAGACCATTTTCAAATTTTGTAGCCGTGCCGGCTTTGGACTACCTACCATCACATCCCCAACTCTCTTTGCGCCTGCCTGAGGTAGCTGAGATCTACGTACCTTTCGGGAGGGGACAAAGGCTCCCTGAGAAGGCCGTCCTTAGCCTGGACCTGCAGGTTGACCTTTAATCCATCAAGCGTGACGGAACCGTCCACTGGAAAAATTTTATTCTTGGTGTAGTACTCTACGCCTTTGCGGGCGTATGGCGGTTTGACTCCCATCTCCTGCGAAAAGAAACCGGCAGCCTCGTCTAAGTTTTCATGGATCCAGCGCAAGCTGCGAATGTGCGCTTTAAGGAACTTGACTACAGTAGTACGATTCTTTTCCGCCCAGGTCGGATTCACATTAATCGAGTTAAACTGGTAAGCGGGGATGGCCTCTACCGTATCCCCGAGCTTATTAAATCCCTGGTCGATAGCGATATCCGAGTAAGGGACACCCAGGACAGCTCCCGCAACCGCCCCTCCCTCAAGGGCGCTCAGGCGGGCGGGAGTGCCGCCTGAAATCACCACCAGGGTAAAGTCGCGCGGGTACAAGAGTCCCTTGCTTCTGAGATAATCCAGCAGAATCAACGCCGACAGCTTTTTCATGATCTTATCATCACCTTCCCGTGAGGCGGAATACCGCTAGCCGAGAGACGAGGCCTCATCGTATTGCCATTTTCGGGGCGAGACTAGCCGATAAGCCACCGGCATGTCAACTTTAGATGATATTGTATCCAACGCCGCCTCACCGGCGATTCTTATTCCCCCTTCGATCCCGATGATCATCCACGGTTGGATCGGTGAGACGTCTATAGCCAAACTCTTAGGCATTGCGCATCGCTTCAGCACTGACAACCCTACGAGCATTGACAAGGCTAGCTGAAGCCGCTAGCCTTGTCGAAAAAGGAGGTTCCCATATGAGGCTACGACGCGTCACAGCGGGGATTTTCTCACTCGCGCTGCTATGCTGGTATTCCGTTCCACAGGCCCAGTTGAACCGGCTGAATGTCGGTTACAGCGCCATCAGCGCCGACCAGTTGCCCGCCTGGGTGGCAAAAGATGCCGGGATTTTTGAGAAAAACGGACTTAACGTTGATCTGATCTTCTTTACCGGAGGGAGCACGTCGATCCTGGCTCTTGTATCTGGAGACGTGCCTATTACGCAGGTTTCAGGGCCCGGCGTAGTCAATAGCGTCCTGGCCGGTTCGGATGCGGCTTTCGTGGCTGCGGGGATTACCTCGCTCAATTACGTGCTGGTCGGCAAGCCCGGTGTCACAAAACCGGAGCAGCTTAAAGGCGGCAGCGTAGCGATCAGCCGCTTCGGCTCGGCGACGGACTCCATAGCCCGCTTCGCGCTCAAAAAAATCGGTTTCACGCCCGGAAAAGACGTAACCATTGTGCAGGTCGGCAGCGGACCGGACCGCTTTAATGCCGCCTTGACGGGAAAGGTGACCGCCGCTGTGATCAATCCGCCCTCCAGCTTTCTCGCGGAGAAGAGGGGTTTAGTTGTTCTTGCCGACGTGGCCAAGATGGGGCTGGTTTTTCAGCACACCGGCGCGGTGACCACGCGCAGATTCATAAGAGAGCATACCGACACGGTCCAGAGATACGTTAGATCTCATATGGAGGCCGTGGCCCGAATCTGGACCGATAAGGAAGCCACCGTTAAGGCGCTGGGAAAATATATGGGAGGCGGCGTCGAGCGCAGCATCCTGGAAAGAAGCCGGGATGATATCCTCACCGAAGCGCTGCTCTCCAAAAAACAGTATCCGAGCCTTGAGGGGCTGAAGACCGTCCTGGAAGACATAGGCGAGAGGGATCCCAGGGCGAAGACGGCGAAGCCCGAGCAGTTCGTGGACTTCACCTTCATCAAAGAGCTCGATCAAAGCGGTTACATTGACAGTCTTTATAAAAAAAGGAATTAAGAAAAATTAAGGGGAAAAAACAAGCCGTTTTCGAATTTTGCAACTACGCTGTCTGCGAACTGCCTGCCATTAGGGCACTTTTTCTATCTTGTCCGTCAAAGGCAGCGCCCGCTCTGTCTTTTGCCCAGATGAGCAATCTGTGATTCTCACGGGAGCCGCGGCGGGAGCCATCTACGGCATTGTCCGCGTAATAAAGCACTGCACCGTCAAGCAGACAACAGCTTTTAAGCAGAGCCACGCATCTTGGCCATTGTTTCCTGAAAGCCTTTCATGAATTCCGCCGAGGGTTCGGACTTCTGGTAGGCCGGGCGGGAGGTGATCCTCTTGAGCCATGCCTGAACTCGCAGATAGCCGTCGAGCTTGAGTCCGAACATCGACTCCGCGCGCGGCAGTTGCACGGCAAAACCGATATCGCCCAAAGAGAACTCCCCTGCCAGATAATCTTTTCCCTCGAGCTCCTTCTCCAGCACGCGGAGAACCCCGTCAAGTTTCGCCGTGTTTTCCCTGATCCCCGCCTCATTGGCCTGGCCTGCCGGCTTCATGAATTTTTCCGTGAAGATCGGCCCCAGAGCTCCCATGAAGTAGTTGTCAAAAGCCTCATCCATCATCCGGGCCTTGGCCCTCTTCACGGGATCTTTGGGCAGGAGAGGAGGATTGGGAAACTTTTCCTCCAGGTATTCGTTGATGACCGTGGATTCGTAAAGAACGGTTTCACCGTCGATCAGAACCGGCACGCGGCCGAAAGGGTTGAGTTTCAGATACTCCTCGGCCTTAGTCGCCCCCTTAAAGAGATCGACGAAGACGCTTGCGAACGGAATGTTCTTTTCGTACAGCACCACCTTCACCTTACGGCAAAAGGGGGACAACGGGAACTCATAAAGTTTGATCATGAAAAGCTCCTTTCACAGTTTAAATCGCCCTATCGATGGCTTCCAAAGCTGCCGGGTTCTCCATTGAGGAGAGATCCCCAAGATCGCTCTCCCTCAAGTAACGGCCACGCAGAACTCGACGCATGATCTTGGCGTTGCGCGTCTTCGGCAGCTCGTCAATGAATTTCACTTCCTCCGGCCGCAGCGCCTTCCCCAGCCGGCCTGTAACATGATCCTTCAACTCTTCGCGCAGCGGGTCCGAGGGAGAACTCCCAATCTGCAAGACAACAAAACAGACCACTTCCTCGCCTTTTAGATCATGAGGAACCCCTATAGCCGCGGCTTCAGAAACCGACGGGTGCGAGACCAGCGCTGATTCCACTTCCGCCGGCCCTACCCTCTTGCCCGAGACCTTAATCGTGTCGTCGGATCGGCCGTGAATAAACCACATGCCGTCTTTATCCACAGAGACCCAATCTCCGTGAACCCACACCGCAGGGAAACGCGACCAATAGGTATCCAAGTATTTCTGGGGGTCTTTCCAGAAACCCCGCGTCATTCCAGGCCAGGGCTTCCGGATCACAAGCTCACCCACCTCTCCCCGTACGGACCTGCCCTGTCCGTCAACAACGTCGGCATCCATTCCGGGGATGGGCGAGGCAAACGAGCAAGGTTTAAGAGGCTGGATTGGAGAGCAGCCGACGATTCCACCGGAAATTTCCGTTCCTCCGGAATAATTAATAATGGGACACCTGCCTCCGCCTACATTGCGGAAGTACCAAAACCACGGCTCCGGGTTCCAGGGCTCTCCCGTGGAGCCCAAGATGCGCAGAGAACTAAGATCATGCTTTCTTACCCACTCCTCTCCGGTCCGCATAAGCGCCCGGATTGCCGTGGGAGAAATGCCCAGGACGGAAACCCGATGGCGCTCTACCAATTGCCAGAGACGGTCGGGCGCCGGATAATCGATGGCGCCATCGTAAAGGAGCATCCTGCCTCCCAGGAGAAGACAACCTATGATCTCCCACGGGCCCATCATCCAGCCAAGATCCGTCAGCCAGAACATGGTGTCGTCCTTCCGAAGATCAAAACAGTGGGCCATGTCTTGAGCCGCCTTGATCGGAAAGCCGCAATGCACATGCACGGTTCCTTTGGGGCGGCCCGTCGTCCCTGACGTGTAGATGATCATGAAGGGATCCTCGGCGAAAGTCCGTTCCGTTTGAAACTCTTTCCGAGCGCCCTCGACGAATTCTCTCCAAGCGATATCCCGGCCACCCGCCCATGGAATTTGCATCCCAAGCCTGGGGTAGACGATCACATGCTTCACGCTTGGCGACATCCTCACCGCCTCGTCCGCGGTTTCTTTCATCGGAACGGTTTTTCCCCGACGGAGAAAACCATCTGCCGTGATGAGGAGCTTCGCCTCACAGTCCTGCAAGCGCGACGCCACCGCAGCTGCGGCAAAGCCGGAAAAGATAGGGACATAGATCGCGCCGATCTTTGAGCAGGCGAGGGCAGCGACGACGGTTTCCGGAACCATGGGCATAAATATCCCGACCACATCCCCTTTCCCGATTCCCAGACTGCGGAGCCCATGAGCGAGCCGGTTCGTATCCTGGTAAAGCTCCTGGAACGTGACTTTCCTGGACGCACCTTCTTCACCCTCCCATATGCAGGCTACCCGGTCCCGGCCTTCTCCCCCGACATAGCGGTCCAGGCAGTTGTGAACGAGGTTAAACCTTCCACCCAAGAACCACTTGGTCCAGGCAATGCCTTGGGAACTATCCAGCACCTTCGTGTAAGGCTCGTACCACTCAAGCCCGAGATCCTTCACAATGGCATCCCAGAACCATTCCGTCTCTTCGACGGAGCGCCTAAACAGATCTTCAAAAGTCGCGCAACGATGCGCCCTCATGAAGCGGTAAAGCCGGGACCCTTCGACAACCTCACTGGTCGGCTGCCAGGCTATGGCACTATTATCCGCCATGAAACTTCTCCCTTTACCGCTATCTCTTTTCAACTCGCCACGCCGCAGGCCTCCAAGGCAATCCATGTATAGAGCCTCGCGGCGCGCACCAAATCTTCTATTTTAATCGCGAAAAGACCGCCCAGCTGACTTACACCGGGCCCGTACATGATACCCGGGATTCCAGCTTCGTGAAAAACATTGACATCTCTCCACATACTCGTATGTTGGGGCAGGCAGCGCTCCGGTTCCTTTCCAAACATCGCCTTATGGGCTGCCGTAATGGCCCTAAGCAGCCTCTCGTGTTCCCCTTTCGAGCCCTGCCCGCGCACGCCGTCGTAGGCGCGTCGATAGGTGTAAAGCTCGATGTCGAAAGGCATGCCCACCCCTGCTACAACCCGCGTGAGTTCTCGGCGCACCTCTTCCGGGTGCTGCGCCGGCGTGATCCGTACGTCGAGATAGATGGCGCAAACCTGGGAAGTCTTGGTAATCTTGTAGGGGAGCCCCCCGCGGATGGCGCCGATGTTGACCCGGGGCTCGACGATACCTCCCGGAGACTCGTAACGGTTGGCCGCCTCGTACTCCTTGGCCCACTCCTCAATCCGCTGAATGACCGGAACCATCCGGACGATGGCGTTGGGGCTGAGCGGCGACGCGCGTGTGACATAGGGGGTGTAAACAGGAGGCTCCTCGCCAAAGATGCGGATTTTAAAGAAAGCCTTTCCCGCCTCTGTCCATCCCACATGAAAGTCCGTTCCTTCGGCCACGAGCGCGAAGTCTCCTACGAACCCCCGGTTGAGCACGTAACGCGTCCCGGCCTCCTTCGCCAGATAGGCCGGCGCGGGATACTCGTCCACCGGCTCCAAACCGATCTCGCCCACTACCATCGTCAGGAGCAAATCCCCAGCAAGTTTCACGCCGCTCTTCCGGATCGCATCGCAAGCTATCATCCATGCGGCCATTGAGCCCTTGTCATTGCATATCCCATTTCCGTAGAGAAACTCCCCCTGCTGCCAGGCCTTGTGATAGATCGGATCGCCGGCGTGAACCGTGCTCCAGATTTCATCGGCCGCCACCGAGGTATCCATGTGGCTGTTCAACACAAGCGTAGGCCCGTCGCCGGCCCCTCGAAGCCGCCCCACCACGTTGAAGCGCTCGGGCAAGAGACCTACTTTGCGCGCTTCCAGCTCCCTCTCCTGGAGCCACTGGAATATGTACTCGCCTGCCTCATTCTCGCGGCCGGCGGGGCTATCGATATTGCCCAGGGCTAGAGCCAGCTCGAGGACCTCTTTTTCCAAGAGGCTATCCACGACTTTTAAGATTTCCGCAGCGGATGCTTTCCTCATCTCGACTGTCCTCTCTCGTTCGTTAAAACAATCCTATCTAAACCTGGGAAGCAACTCCTCGCTGATCAAACGCAGCGTCTCTTCATATCGGTGGTATTGGAGCCGGAGGTCAAAGACGAGGTGTTCGACCCCTCTTTGGCGGAACTTTTCGACCTCTGCCGCGCAGTCGTCCGGGTTTCCCACAATCAGGAGACCCTCCAGATCCTCGATCGTTTCGAACCTGCCGGAAGGAGGCTTGATCCAGTGACTGCTCCCCTCTGAGCTTCCGGCCAGAGCCTCGATGTCTATGTCCGCACGGGCCCGGGCACGGTCCTTATCGATTCGCATGACCGGTATGTTTCCGAGAGTGATCTTCCTGTCCGTAAGCTTGCGCAGCAAATTTAGACGGTCGTCGAAAGTCGCCATGGGCACGCGACCAGGTATCCAGCCGTCGCAGTATTCTGCCACGCGCCGTATGGACGCCTTGGTGCTTCCACCGTAAAAGATCGGGATCGGCTCGACCGGCTTGGGCTCGATCGTCACATCTTCAAACGAAAAGATCTTGCCCTTATAAGAAGCGTTGTTTTCCTTCCAGATAAGCCGGGCAATCTCCACTGTTTCGCGCATAATTTCCGCCCGGTCTTCTCCCCTTAGCCCGACGGCCGGCGGTTCGGCGGTGTTACTCCCCAGACCGATCCCGGCGATAATGCGCCCGCCGGCAATGTAGGAGAGGCTGGCCAGATTTTGGCTGAACTTGAGCGGCCAGCGAACCGGGATAAGAACCGCTGTGCCGAGAATCAACTTTTTAGTTACCGCAGCGATGGCAGCCAAGGTGATAAGAGGCTCGACAAACTTAAGGCCCGCCTTTTCCATCCCATGGGGATGCCAGAGGAGGTGGTCTCTCACCCAGACCGAATCAAACCCCAGCTCTTCGCACATGTGCGAGCCGTCGATGAGGCGTTCCCGTGAAGCCTCCTTGCCAAAGTGCGGAAGTAAGAGCCCGAATTTCATCTTCGTCATAGCGTTCGTCCCTTTTCCCTACTGAGAAACCCCGGCGATAAACTTTCCATGCCCCGGCTCGCCGGTAACCTTCCCGTCTTCCGCAACGATCTTCCCCCTGACCATGGTCAACACCGGAACCCCCTGCACTTTCCACCCCGCATAAGGACTCCATTGGACCTTTGTAAAAAGGCCCTTATTGCTCAGGACTCGCTCCCTTTCCCAATCCACGACCACCAGGTCGGCGTCAGAACCCGGGAGCAAGATCCCCTTACGCGGAAAGATTCCCAGAATCCGGGCGGGGGTTTCAGATAAGCAGCGCACCAAGTTGGCGAGGGACAGCTTTCCCTCATGCACGTCCGTGAGGAATACCGACAGGTAGTGATCATATTGCGGATTTCCCATCGCGGCCGTCCAGGCATCGATGCGTTGTTTTTCCACCTCTTCGTTCGTATGAGGGGCATGATCGGAACCGATGTTGTCAATGGTCCCGTTCCGGAACGATCGCCAGATCTTCGCTATTCTCTCCGGATCTTCGAGAACAAATCCGGCAGGGCACACCTGGGGTCCCTTTTCCTCCAGATCTTTCCTGCCGAGATGAAAGTATTTCGGATCGATTTCCACTGTAACGCTTTGCCCCCTGCCTTTCGCTTGCCGAAGCAGGTTGAGGCTCCGCGCGGCATGGGTATGCACCACGTGAAGACGCACCCCCGATTCCCGTTGGAGCATGAGCAGGCTGGAAATCGCGCTTTCCCAGACAGCCTCCTTGGTATAGATTTCCGCAAAAGTTACGTGATTCGGCGGTTTCCCTTGGGCGAATGCCTCTGCGGAGAAAGAATCGAAAAGCGGCTGATTGAACGGATGGACCACGCAGACGAGACCCGTCTTGGCGATGGCGCGAAAACATTGAAGAAGCTTTCCCTCATCGTTCAGGGCGAGCCTGGGATCGTGCGGGTAAGCGCCTGAAACCTGAAAGATCTTGAAACCGGTAACCCCGGCCGCGGCGAGCTTGGGGATCTCTTCAAAATTGACGCCGGATACGAAATGGCCGAAATCCACGAGCGAACCCTTTTCAGCCCGCGCCTTCTTCTCTCGAAAAAGCTCCACCGTGGTCGTCGGGGGCTCCACATTGGGCATATCCACCCACGTCGTCACTCCGCCGGCCGCAGCCGCCCGGGATGCCGTGAGGAAATCTTCCTTATGCGTATAACCGGGGTCACGGGTATGCGCGTGAAGATCGATGATTCCCGGGATAATGATCTTTCCCGACACATCTACAACGCGCCTGGCGCCGTAACTCTCTCCCCTGCCGGAAAGCAGGGCGATGCTTTCTCCCCGGACATATAAATCCACGTCTTGTAGTTCGCCCCAAAGATGGACTCGTCCACCACGGAAACAGATGTCATAGTCTGCCATAGCGCCCCCGATAAACGTTGCTCTTTTTCTTCAGCTTCTCACTTTCATTTCTTTTCTTCGTCATCAACAATGTGAAAATCCTGCCCCGCAGGCGCATATATTTCGATCACTCGCGCGACCGTGTCGCCCCCATTACCCGCAGCATGGCGCACTCCGGGAGGGATAAAGGCCACCTCCCCCGGACCGAGACGGACCTTCTTTCCCTCGACGGTGGCCTCTACCGTCCCCTCCAGGACGATGTAAATATTTTCTGCCTTTGCGTGGTAGTGCGTCGGTCCCGGACCGGAATCGACATTGATCAGGTTTATATGAACATCGACGTTTTTTGCGCCGTCTTCCTCGTCGACGAGCCGGAGGGTTTTTCCTCTGTCCCAGCGCATGATCTTTACCGGGGCATCCTCAATGCGCATCACTTTCACAGGCATAGTTCACCTCCAAAGAGCTTTTTTAACAGGAATAGTCCAGGGAATTCCCCCAGAGCATAGGACTGAATGAGCTTACCCTTCCGGTCAGGGCCTTAGGGGCCATTGACAGGGAGTATAGGCGTAGGTTGGAAAAGTCGGGAGACGGCCAAGCGCCTGTTCCAGTAGCGGCCGCTCCGTCCATGATACTAATGCATGATATTAATTTAAAAAGAGTTTTCGGTATTCTTTCATCTTCTCCGCAAAAGCCTTCTTATCCATTTCAACCATTTCGACAACCTGGATCTTGTCCGCGTCCGGCAGCGGCGGAGAGATCCCCTTTCGATTCACGAACTCACCGATATTTGCCATGATCCTTATGCTCTCATCATCCAGGAAAAAGTCGATAAAGGCCTTGCCCGCATTGGTGTGGGGAGCTTTGCTGCCGAGGGCGATATAGTGGCCGTCTCCCATAAACTTTCCGAGCCGAACGTAGTCGAGAGGAACTCCCTTGCGCCCATGAATGAGCACATTTTTGAGAAAGGTAATCGCTATCGGCGTCTCTCCGGTAGTGACGCGCTCACCCGACGGCGTTAAAGACTCCACCAGGAGGGGCTTCGTGGCCGCCAAATCTCGGATAAACTTTTCCGCTTTCTCCTTCCCCATAATCCTCTGCAGGCTCGCAAGCCACTGAGCGGTGGTGGTGTGTTGACTTGGGTCTGGCATAACCAACTTACCCCTGAATTGAGGCTTTAACAGATCCTCGAGGGATTTCGGCGCGTCCGCAGGCTTGACGACACCCGTATGGTACACGATACCGATGATGACATTGCGGTATCTTGGACCCAGGTTGGGATCAATCACCTCTTTGGGAAAGCCCTTGGCCGACGGAGAGTCATATTTGGCAAAGACTCCCTCTTTCTGCATGATCTGCATCGGCGCACCGTTGGTCAAAACCACATCGGAGAGAGGCTTTCCGGCCCGGTACTCGCTCACGACTCTATCCATGACCTTGGTGGCAGAACCCCGCCAGAACTCTACCTCCAGCCCGGTCTTCTTTTTTAGAGCCTTACTGACCGCATCCACCGTGTCATTCTCCAGCGAACCATAAATGACAACTTTCCCCCCCTCCTTCTTTGCCAACTCAACGAGTTTGGCGTCTTGGGCGAACGCCGCCAGCGCCAAGAAAAGAACCAGAGTTAAAGACGATAAAAGGAATCCGAATCTTAGCTTCATGCCTAATTACCTCCTTTGCGATTAGAAAGGAAACAAACTATTATTGCATTTAACAAAATGGTCACAAAGAAGCAAGGCGAGGATGCGGTCTCCGAAATCGAGGAATGGGCCAACCGGATCGTCAGCTCCATGGACGAAAAAATACAGGCCTCGCTCTATCACGACGCCGATTCCAGCACCTACGTTTTTCGCCTGGCAAAAGGAAACCGCGTGCTGCTGTTCCGCCTGTCAGAGGTCCAGCTCCGCACGCCGGAACGCGAGGAAGAATGCGAAAGGATTCTGAAGAGAAAGATTAAGGACCTGTCGATCTAAACTGGCTATTGCCCGCGCAATCCCCGCGCGACCTCTTTGGCGAAATAGGTGAGGATCATATCGGCGCCGGCGCGCTTGATGGAGAAGAGCACCTCCATCATGATTCTCTTCTCATCGATCCAGCCGTTTTGGCCGGCGGCCTTGATCATGGAATATTCCCCGCTTACGTTATAAGCGGCGACGGGATAACCGAATTTCTGCTTCACGCGATAGACGATGTCGAGATAGGCCATGGCGGGTTTCACCATCACGATATCCGCCCCCTCGCGAATATCCATCTCGGCCTCTCTTAGCGCCTCATCCGCATTTCCCGGATCCATCTGGTACGAGCGGCGGTCGCCAAATTGCGGGGTAGATTCGGCGGCTTCACGGAACGGACCATAGAAAGCCGAGGCGTATTTTGCGGCATAGGCCATGATCGCGACTTGCTGGAAACCGTTTTGATCCAAGATCTTCCGAATGGCTCCCACCCTCCCATCCATCATGTCCGACGGCGCAACGATATCCGCCCCGGCTTTTGCGTGGGAAAGCGCCTCTTTGGCAAGCAGTTCCAAGGTGCTGTCGTTATCCACATCTCCGTTTTTGACCACCCCGCAGTGACCATGATCCGTATACTCACATAGGCAAACATCCGTTATAACCAACAATCCGGGCACCTTTTCCTTGATCTCTCGGATCGCCATCTGCACTACTCCGCTATCCGAGTAAGCCTCTGAGCCCAGCGGGTCTTTGCGTTCGGGAATGCCAAAGAGGATCACCGCCGGGATTCCCAGAGAGCTGACCTCCCGGCATTCCTTTGCCGTTCGATCTACCGATAGTTGGGCCACACCCGGCATGGAGGAAACCGGCTGGACTTTGTCCTTTCCCGGCCCGACAAAAAGGGGATAAATGAGATTCGTTGGGCTGAGGCTGGTTTCTCGCACCATGTCACGCAGCCTCTCATTTCTCCGCAATCTTCTGGGTCGGTATTTAGGAAATTCCATAGTCCCCCTCCAAAAAGCTGTCAGCCCTCAGCAAACAGCCTTCTTCACAAGGCAAAATGAGAATTGCAAAATGCAAAATTTAAAATTTTCATTTTTCACTTTGCATTCCGAAGTATTCTACAATCGCCCTCGTTAAACCCGGAATCGTGTAGTCTCGTGAGACCACGTCCACTCTGATGCCCAGCTCTTCCGCTGTTTTTTGTGTAATCGGACCGATGCAGGCAACGGCAGCACCGGACAGAAGCCCCTCGATATCCTCGGCGGGAAAGAGGGCGGCAAAATTGGCGACGGTGCTGGAACTGGTGAAGGTTATCATGTCGATCTTCTTTTGCCGTAGCATCTCTTGAAGCCTGCGCGCGTCGCTCCTGGCCACAACCGTTCGGTAAGTCTCGATCACGTCCACCTCCGCGCCCCATTCCCGCAGCGTCTTAGGCAGGATATCGCGCGCCCGGGCCACACGCGGCAAAAGAATTCGCTTTCCACGCGCCTCCTCGGGCTTCAGCCCCTGGAGAATTGCCTCGGCCCGGAACTCCTGCGGAACCAGATCGGCACGAAGACCGGCGGCTCCCAGAGCCTTGGCGGTCTCCGGGCCGATGGCTGCAATCTTGATTCCCTTAAGTTCCCGGATATCCCGCCGCAGCTCTTTGAAGCGGGCGAAGAAAAAGTTCACTCCGTTCACGCTGGTAAAGATAATCCAGTGATAGTTTTTGATCTTCTGAATCACCTGATCCAGGGGATCGTAGCTTTCCGGTGGTAGAATCTCTATGGTCGGGAACTCGACTACCTCCCCACCCAGGGCCCCAAGGGCGCGCGCAAAAGCGCCCGCCTGAGAGCGGGCGCGAGTAATGGCGATCCTCCGGCCCGAAAGCGGCTTGGCGTTGAGAGTCTTGAGATTACCCGCCATGGACTACAACTCAATGCCAAAGGCAAAGTGCAAATTGAAGAATGCAAAATGAGAAAAGACAAATGATTTTGCAATTTGCATTTTGCAATTTCCATTTTTCATTGCGGAATCCCAGCCCGATGAAGGACTTCCTCAGCGCCCTCTGTTAAAAGCCTCTCCGCCAGCTCCTGTCCCAACTTCTCGGCATCCTTTGCCGAACCCGCGATCTCCCCTCTGAACAACTTGCTCCCGTCAACATCGCAAATCACGCCTGCGAGCCTGATCCGGTCTTCACTCGCCCATGCGCGCGCCCCGACCGGTATTTGACATCCCCCACCCAGGCGCCGGAGAAAACCCCTCTCGGCCTCCACTTCCAAGGAAGTCGGCAAGTGATGGAGGAATGCGATCTCATCCATCAACGGCTCCCCATCCCGGCCCTCCAAACCCAGAGCCCCTTGGGCCACCGCGCTCAGGCAAATTTCCGGAGAGAGGTATTCGCTGATTCGATTCTCGCGCCCTATTCTTTTAAGGCCCGCAGCCGCCATAACGATGGCCTCGACCTCGCCCCGCTCCAGTTTTTTCAGGCGCGTATCTATGTTCCCGCGCATCGGCTGGACCAATAGGTCCGGCCGGTGGTACAGGATTTGCGCCTGCCGGCGCAGACTCCCCGTGCCGATCCGTGCCCCTTGAGGCAAATCCTTCAACGGCCTGTTGGCCAAACTCACGAGCACATCCCGCGGATCTTCCCGCTCGGGAACTGCCAACAACCTCAAGCCCGCGGGAATTTCTGTGGGGAGATCTTTCATCGAATGGACTGCCAGATCAATCTCCTTTCGGAGCAGCGCCTCCTCTATCTCTTTCACGAAAATGCCTTTTCCCCCGATTGCCTTGATCGGGGTGTTGAGGAAGCGGTCCCCGCTGGTCTTGATAGTGATGGTCCCGACTCCGATTCCAGGGTATCTTTCTTCCAGCTTCAGCTTCACCCAGCCCGCCTGAACCAGAGCCAGCGCACTCCCGCGCGTGCCGATGCGAATCACCGTCACCTCTGTTCCAATGCAAAATGTAAAGTGCACATTGAAAAATGCAAAATGGAAGAAAGCCCAAATAATTTTGCAATATGCATTTTGCAATTTTCATTTTTCATTGTTCTATCCGCCATTACTTCTCCCCCAAATCGAAAAGTTTTTTGAGCGTCTCAATATAAAGGTCCTCATCCTGATCTTCCGGCCGTTTTTTTAGATGAGTAATCGGGGCGTGGAGAATCTTGCCGATCATCGCGGCGGTCATATCTTCCAGGGCCTCCCTCTCCTTTTCCGACAATCCCTTGAGGCTTGTGCTGAGCGATTTCTCCAATTCTCCCCGGCGGATCTCCTCCAATTTCTGTCGCAAGGCCACGATGGTCGGCACCTGTTCGAGCGAGCTGAGCCAGCGGAGAAACACAGCTACCTCTTCGTTCACGATCTCCTCGGCTTTCTGCGCCTCGCTCGACCTCTCCCTCAGCTTCTCGTCGGCCACCTCTTTCAGGTTATCGATATTGTAGAGGTAGGCGTTATCGATCTCGTCGATGCGGGGATCGAAATTGCGCGGAACCCCGAGATCGATCAGGAACATGGCTTTCTGCCTTCTCTCTTTCAAAGCATCCCGAACGGTCTCGGACCGCAGCAGGATTTGGGGAGAACCGCTGGAGCCGATCACCACGTCGGCCATTTGAAGGTAGCGAGGAAAATCCTCGTAGCGGATCGGGTTGCCCTGAAACTCTTCCGCCAGCTCCACCGCACGCTCAAACGTGCGATTGGTGACCATAAGACTACGAACCCCGCTGCTTTGAAGATAACGAACCACCAGGGATCCCATCTTCCCTGCGCCAATGAGCATGACGGTCTTATCTTCCAGCCGATCGAATATCCGCTTAGCCCGATCCACCGCCACCGAGCTTACGGAGACCACCCCACTCCCGATTCCCGTCTCGGTGCGCACTCTCTTGGCAACAGAAAAGGAGCGGTGGAACAACCGGTGGAGTATCGTTCCTACTGTGCCGGCCTCCTGCGCCGCAGTGTAGTAATCCTTTATCTGCCCCAGGATTTGCGGCTCTCCCACAACCATAGAGTCGAGGCTTGCCGCAACACGAAAGAGATGGCGCACAGCCTCGCCGCCCGAGTAGGCGTAGAGATGATCCTCCAGTCCGCCAGGTTTTTTTTCGCTCTCCTGTTCCGAGAGAAAGAGCTTGATTTCCCGGAAGGCAGCCTGCTCGTCCACGGCTGCCGCAATCACTTCCACACGATTACACGTGGACAGGATAACGCCTTCTCTGACAGCAGACAGAGAGTGGAGGCGTTTCAGGGATTGTCCAAGCGCCGACCTTTCAAACGCGAGCTTTTCCCGCACCTCGACCGGAGCGGTCTGGTGGTTGAGACCCAAGACTATGATCTTTTCTTCTGGCATGAACTACTCAAAACTGCCTGCATGCCGGCTCGGGAAAACCGATCCTCCCAAAAGGAAATAACCGAGGACCACGGCAAAGCCCAGGATGGTCAAAACCGCGGCCTTCTTGCCGCGCAAACCGGACGTGATCCGGCCGTGCAGCAAGGCGCCGTAAAGAAGCCACGTGATCCCTGAAGAAATCTGGCGTGGGTCCCAGGACCAGTAGTTTCCCCAGCGGAAGCCGGCCCAAAGGCTGCCCGTGATGATGCCCAGCGTCATCAGGGGGAAGCCCCACACCAGAAAGACATAGTTGAGTCGATCCAGAGTCTCCAGGGAAGGAAACAGCCTGTAGAGAACATTCGTCTTCTTTTTTTTCAGTTGGAATTCCTGCAGGAGGTACATGAGGCTTACCCCGAAGGCCAAGGAGAAAACCGCGTTCCCCAAGAAGGCGAGAGTAACGTGGAGAAGCAACCAGTAAGTTTTAAGTTCAGGCGGAAGTTCGCCGGTACCGACACCGAAGGCAAAAGCGGCCAGTGACATGAGAAAGGCCAGAGGGGCAATGATGCAGCCCAGGACCGTCAAATGATACTTAAGTTGGAACAGGAGGTAGACCCCCACCATGAACCAGCAGTAAAAGGATAATGCCTCGCGGAACTGCGTGACCGCCGGATAACCCGATTGAAAAAAATGGACCCCAAGCGCTGACGTGTGAATTAAAAAACCGCCCAGAAGAATAAGGGGCGAAAGCCGCGAGAGAAGAGCCTTGGGCAAAACAAGATAGACGATAAAACTCCCTGTCGCCAGAAGATAAAAGACCGCGGTTACCTTAAGTAGCGTGACATCCATCACATAACCTCTAAGGCCCTAGGCGCGCGATTGTCGTTATTCGTATATTCGTTATTAGTTAATCGAGTAAACGAGTCAACCAGTAACGAGTAACAAAATCAAAGCGCGGCGCAGCAACGGGGCCTCTTTAACCACGCCATTATAGCCTAATTCCCGGCTCACTCAAATGCCAGCCCTCTCGGGCCGCAAAGGAGAGAAGCGATCAGCGTTTGGGGATTTTGAGGTCCTGGCCGGCGGTAATGAGATGGGCGCTGGCAAGCCTGTTGGCCTGTTTGATTTCGCGCATAGAAATCCGATAGATTTTTGCAATCTGCGAGAGAGTCTCGCCCGACACCACCCGGTGACGGGTCCAGGCAAGAGCGCTTTCCGGAACAGGGACAGTTTGGAGCTTGCCCGGAGACGGCTCAGAAGTCCGCCGGTGGGCAACAAGGAAAAGCTCGAGCTTCTCGGCCGGGACCTTCACCCGGTAACCCTTAGGGATATCCCTGACCTTGGGGCTCAACGCCGGGTTCCATCCCAGGAATTCGTCGCGCTGGATCCTCGTCGGCTTAAGCAAATCCGTGATGGAAACGGCGCGCTTCATTTCTATCTCTTCTAAAGGGAAAGGCGGATGGTATTCGAGATTGGGGAAGAATTCCTCACTCCTCTTCGCCACCTCCAGAGCAGCCAGGAACTCCGCATAAAAACTCTTTGAGGCAAAGCCGAATGACGGACCTTGATAGCGCCGAATGATTTC
>MGRY01000216.1 GCA_001799045.1 Deltaproteobacteria bacterium RIFCSPLOWO2_02_56_12
CGCCAAAGAAAACGGCGCTTGCGCAGTGCTGATGCGTCCGGTTGAAGGCAACCGCTTGCTCGCGGACCCCTACTTCTATCCGATTTACGACGAGGCGAGCCGGCTCGATATGTCGATTGCCATCCACATCGCCAACGGCAACCCCTGGCTCTGCGATTTGTATCGTCATCCCGTAGCGGTAGCCTCCACGTTTCACCGTTTCAGAGTGCCCACTGTGGCGGCTTTCAATGACGTGCTCCTCAGCGAAGTGCCTGGGATCTTCCCCAAGCTGCGGTGGGGATTCATCGAAGCCAGCTCGCAGTGGCTGCCCTGGGTGCTGCTCGAAGCCAAGAAGCGCTTCAAAACATTGGGGCGCGAATGGCCCGACGACTTCACGCGCGAGTACCGGATGTTCGTCACCTGCGAGAACTCCGATGACTTGCCCTATATCGTGCGGGAAGCCGGGGAGGACTGCCTGGTCATCGGCACGGACTACGGCCACACCGATATATCGAGTGACGTCGATGCCATCAAGGTGTTCAAGGCAAGAACGGACCTGGCGCCCGAAGTGAAGCGGAAGATCCTTAGCGACAATGGCCGGGCGCTGTACGGGCTCTCATGATGCGATGATCACGAGGAAGGACCCATGACCACCGCCTATCCCATTATCGACGCTGATGGGCACGTCCTGGAGAAAGACTCCGAACTGCACGAGTTTTTAGCGGCTGATCCTTTACGAGAATCCTAAAAAGTTCTACGGTTTGGAAATTTAAGGAGGGCTACTAAGCGTATGCGTCTAAAAGATAAAGTGATTATCGTGACTGGCGGCGGGGTCGGGATCGGGCGAGCCTATGCTACAGGCCTGGCCAAGGAGGGCGCCAAGGTAGTGGTGGCCGATATCCAGGAGGAAGAAGCGAGGAAGGCGGCAAGCGAGATCAAGCAAGGGGGTGGAGAAGCCCTCGCGCTGCCCGTGGATGTCACTTCCGCCGAGAAAACTCAGGCAATGGCGGATAAGACCTTGCAAAAATATGGCCGCATCGACGTCCTGGTCAACAATGCCGGCCTCTATAGCGCCATCAAGAAAAAACCCTTCGCGGAAATCACTGCCGAGGAATGGGACAGGGTCATGGCGGTTAACCTGAAGGGCCTTTTCCTCTGCGTCCAGGCGGTTTATCCGGCTATGAAAGAGCAGGGAAAAGGAAAAATCATCAATATCTCTTCGGGGACGGCGCTCGGCGGCACTCCCTTTTTCCTCCACTACGTCACTTCCAAAGCCGGGGTGATCGGTTTCACACGGGCGCTGGCGCGGGAACTTGGCCCTGACAACATCTGTGTCAACGCGATTACCCCTGGCCTGACTATCTCAGGTCCTCAACAGGAAGGAGTGCTGACACCCGAGCAGCTTCAGGATCGCAGGCGCCGACGCGCTTTTCAAAGAGATCAATACCCTCAAGATCTCGTCGGGACGATGATTTTTCTCTGCTCAGCGGACAGCGATTTCATCACTGGCCAGACGATCAACGTCGACGGCGGGATGCACATGTATTGAAACGATGGGGACAAGTAAGTTTAAGATAGACGTTGGGATCGCAGAGGGGACCGAAGAAGTCGGCTCTAGCTCTACGCAACCAATGTCAAAACCGACTTCCTCACGTGATGTAGTCTTGCCACTTTTGTAAAGCTCTTTGCGTTGCCTCGATCACCTCGGGGACACCAACATGTATCCGAGAAGTGACTCGAAGCCGGGCTCCGGTTCGGTGTTTACCCCATAATCATTACATTGCGAGTAACTGTACCGGTCAAAGCAATAAGTATAAAGCGGTATCGTTTGACCGTACGCATGATTCGCCGTCCCAGCCAGTACGAGAACGAGAAGCGTAATGCACGCATACGCCGTTAGGTGGCGCACTCGGCAGAAAGCATTTTCTTTGGACCGCATGCTCAGATTATTCATAGCAGACCTCCTTGATTTTGACTCGGTTAGTAATGCCATCTCCTGGTCCCCCAAAGTATAGGAGGCTCGTCACACTACGCACGTCCTGTTTACAAAAACGACAGAACGCTGTCATGGAAAAAATCGCCCCAGCTGTCACCTCCATTTTCCGCTTTTCGAAATCCCGCAGATGTCCTGTCTGCGCGTCGGGAGCACGGGGTATTTCAGGTCTTATTACAGAAAATAAGTTTGTGGACCCTCGGGCAGATGGGATTCATCCGATGAATCTCGCCCAATCTCATCGGCGACTCCCTTCAAGTCATTCTAACGCAAGCAACAGACAGGGTAATTAACGCGGGAGGCGACTTTCCGGTTGTGACTCCCTGATCCGGAGGGCTTCCCGTTGATGTTTCTTTGCCTCGTCCATTTTGCCCTGCTCGGCGAGAGCTTGGGCCAGGCTCTGATGGGCTGCTGAAAAGTTTGGCTGAATACGGAGCGCCCGGCGAAAGAGCTCAATCGCCGTGTCAAGTTGACCCTGGAATGCCATGACCCTGCCCAGATTATGATACGCATCCACAAAATCCGGTTTAATCTTTATAGCCTCTTGGAAGTGTTTGACTGCCTCCTTTGTACGGCCTTGGCTAATTAAAGCGTTCCCCAGGTTAAAGTGGATTTCACCTGATGTTGGCCTAAGCTCCAAGGCCTTACGAAACTGTTGAGTTGCATTCTCCAATTTCCCCTGCCGAAATAAAACCTGCCCTAAGTTGCTATACGCCTCCACCAGGTCCGGGTCGAGGATGACGGCTTTCTGCAAGTAGTGCGTCGCCTCCTCAAGTTTTCCCTGCTGCGCGAGCGTATTCCCAAGAGCATAATAACCCACCGAATAAGTTGGGTCTAACTGTAGGGCGCGCTCATAGCTCTCTATTGCCTCACTGATCCTGCCCTGTTTCGATAGGGCATTTCCCAAATTGTAGTATCCAGTAGCTGAAGGAGCTGCCGCGCCCGCGATCGGCCAGTAAACGAAAATCCCAGCCACCACTACTACAAAGGCGCAAATGAGACCCTGCCGAAGCATGCGCTCTTTATATAGAGACACCCCCTCGGTTAAGCCGGCCGCAGCAAAAAGCGTGAGGAAGGGAACGATGGGAAAGCGGTAACGTCCGAAGACATAAAACAAAACCACGCTGAAAGCGAGGGTACCCAGCAGGAGGTACAACAGCCACAAGCTGCGCCATCGCCTACAGGTTAGCACACACCCCATTGCAGCCAGGGGCGCGAGCAAACCAAAGTGGCTCGCCCATCCCAAAACTCCGAGGAGAGAAGACCACTTCTGATAGAGATAGAAATCTTCTGCATCTTCAAGCTCACGGACGTTCCAGAGGAGTAACCATTTCCTTCCCATGAGCCGCGCCCAGTCCATGGGTTGAGAGCGAATGAATTCCAGAGAGCGATCCAGCCAGTATCCGGAAACCTCTCCGGGTGAGAGGCGGCGGCCAAGCGCCTGTTCGGCTATCTCGATAGCGTCCTGCCGCTCAAATTTTTGATCTCCATGTCCGGGCCGAAGGGCCATGTAGGTTCCGTCTGCCGCTGGGTTATTGCCGATAAAAAAGTTGGGGCCGAACTGTGAAGTGGTCAATGTAAATTCACCGCCAACCATCAGGTTTCGCACTCCGACCGGGGCAAGAACCAACATTAACCCTGCAAAAAAAACGCTGATCCATCTCACCCGCGTTTGACGCGGGTGCTCGCCGAAATAAAACCAAATCCATGCCGGTAGCACAAAGAACCATATTAAGGCATTCTCTCGAGAAAGACCCAAAAGACCCAGCGCAGCTCCAATAGCTGCCCAACTCTTCCAAGTGGGTCTCTCCTGAGTCCGGCTCAGAAAGAACAAGAGCAGGGTGATAAAGAAGACGTCAAGCACGGTTTTCTGGATTAGGGCGTCAAAAAATATCGCTGGCGCGTAGAGCGAAAGGATCACACCAGCGGTAATCCCTACTCGTCGTGAGAAAAATGCTTTTCCGGCCAAATACAAGAGGCTACAAGAAGCCGCCCCCAAGATGGTCTGGACCACACGAACCCACCACAGGTCACGGCCAAGGACCAAGTAGAGAATACCAAGAAAGTAAGGGTAAAGCGGCGCCTGATAGAAAACCTCCTGACCCAACCAGTCACCTGCAGCGATTCGCAGTGCCCACTCGTCATAGCTTCGACCGTCTGAGACCAGTTGATAAAAGAATGGGACAGGCTCGATTTGGAATAAGTAGGCGACGCGGACGCTAAGAGCGAATAGAAAGATAGCGAGAGAAATATGCAAGTCGGTCCTTCCCATCCAGGCGCTGGCAAGCTCGGGCTTCTTCGGGATTTCTTGCCTCCTTGACTTTTTGGCGCTCCTCCGACTAGACATTGCTATTCCACAGTCCTCCGAACCAGACCCGCGTGTCTGTCTATGTCACGACGGGCTTTCGGATATGCCGTATAACAGCTTAAAAGAGTTCGTTCAAGTTTTGGATGGGGAAAGGGAGTTAGGACGCATCACCGGCCAGACGATCAACGTCGACGGCGGGCAACACATGTATTAGTATAGATGAAACCGTAGGTATTATCGGCAACGGCAGGGCGTCACAGGATCATGCCGGCGGCAACGGTGTTGTTGGTCGCTTCGTCGATTACGATGAAGCTCCCCGTCGCGCGGTTGCGGGCGTAACTGTCGATGACCAGAGGTTGCTGCACTTTAACGCCCACCCTGGCAATGTCGTTCATATTGAGCTGCGACGCGCCGTCAATGAGTTGCAGTGTATTCACATCCACCCGGTGATCGATCCGAGTGAGGTACGCCTTGACCGTTTTCGTGGCATGCTTGATGACGTATTTGCGCCGCCGATCGAGCGGCTGCTCGCTGAGCCAGCAAACATCCGCATCGTATTCCTTGGCCACGCGCACCGTATCGCTGCTCTTAATGATCATGTCGCCGCGGGAAATGTCGATTTCGTCCTCCAGCAGCAAGGTCACGGACTGGGGCGCAAACGCGCGCTCCAGTTCGCCGTCGAAGGTGAGGATTTGCTTGATGCTGGACGATCGACCGGATGGCAGCACGGCGATTTGATCCCCCACCGTAACGGTTCCCGATTCGATGCGTCCCGTGTAACCGCGGAAGTCCTGATACTCGAAGGTGCCCGGGCGGCATACCCACTGCACCGGGAAGCGGAAATCGTCGAGATTCAAGTCGTAGTCGATCTCGATGCGCTCCAGCAGCTCCAGCAGGGCCGGTCCGCGGTACCACGGCAGGTTCTCGCCCCGCGCCACCACCATGTCGCCCTTCAGAGCCGAGATGGGGATACCAATGACATCGCGAAAGCCCAGGTCGGCGGCGAATTGAGCGAACGCCTCGCAGATGCCGTTAAACACTTCTTCCGCATAGCCTACCAGGTCCATTTTGTTCACTGCCACCACCAGGCGCGGAATTCCCAGCAGAGCGGCAATGGTGGCGTGGCGGCGCGACTGGGTGAGGACCCCCTTGCGGGCGTCGAGGAGAATAACGGCCAAATTCGCGCTCGAAGCACCCGTCACCATGTTGCGCGTGTACTGCTCGTGGCCGGGGGTGTCGGCGATGATGAACTTGCGCCTGGGCGTGGCGAAATAGCGGTAGGCCACGTCGATGGTGATGCCCTGCTCGCGCTCCGCCTGCAGCCCGTCGGTGAGCAGAGAGAGGTCTACGCCCTCGACGCCTCTGCGCCGCGTCGTCTGCTCCAGGGCGGACAGCTGATCTTCGAAAATGGATTTCGAATCGTGCAGCAGCCGCCCGATCAGGGTGCTCTTACCGTCGTCCACGCTGCCCGCGGTAATGAAACGCAAGAGCTCGCTGCGCTGAAACTCAATGCTCTGAATCGCCGGCATTGGCGTTCCTGCTATGTGTTCTCTGTGGCGCAAAATTTAGAAGTAACCTTCCTTCTTTCGCAGTTCCATGGATGCTTCCGAAGTCTGGTCGTCCATGCGCGTTGCGCCACGCTCGGTGATTCGCGTAGTCGCGGTCTCGGCGATAATCTCGCGCGCCGTCGCCGCGGTCGACTCCACCGGGCAGGTGCAGGTCATGTCGCCGACCGTCCTGAAGCGCACGGAAAGGATTTCCACCGATTCGCCGTTCTTCGGTTGCGCTAGCCGGGATACCGGCACCACGCTCCTGCCCCGGCGGACCACCTCGCGCCGGTGGGCGTAGTAGATGCCGGGAATATCAAGCCGCTCCTTGGCGATGTACCGCCACACGTCCAGTTCCGTCCAGTTGCTGATGGGAAAAACACGGACGTTCTCGCCCGGATGGACGCGCGTGTTGTAGAGATCCCACAGTTCCGGCCGCTGGTTCTTGGGGTCCCACTGGCCGAACTCGTCGCGGAAGGAAAAGATCCGCTCCTTGGCTCTGGCTTTCTCTTCGTCCCGGCGCGCGCCGCCGATGCAAGCATCGAACCCAAACTCCGCGATGGCGTCAAGAAGCGTAACCGACTGGTGGGCATTGCGGCTCTCATCGGGGGACTTCAGCACTACTCTTCCCCGCCTGATAGAGTCCTCCACCGAGCGCACGATTAGACGCTCGCCCAGCTCTGCGGCCCGGCGGTCGCGGAACGCGATAACCTCCGGGAAATTGTGCCCGGTATCGATGTGCATCAAGGGAAACGGGAAGCGGGCGGGCCGGAATGCTTTCTCTGCCAGCCGCAGAAGCACGAGGGAGTCCTTACCCCCGGAAAATAGCAGGGCGGGATTGCGGCATTCCGCGGCCACTTCCCTGAGGATGTGGATGGATTCGCTCTCCAGCGTTTCCAAATGAGTGAGCGCGCGGCGCGAAGATTTACGGGCGGCCGAAACCCGGGATTTGAATCCGAATCCCGGCGCCGGTGGCACCCATCTGTTGGAATCGAAGTTTACAGTTGTTTCCATGACTATGCCCTCATCGAAATTCCTGGCCGTCAGGCGATTTCCCAGAGTTCGCCTTTCCCCCTCTCCAACTCGCGACGCGCGTCCGCGCCGAATAGCGAACTTCCAAATAGTCCGACATCAACGGCCCAGGCGCCGGCGCGGAGTTCTTTATGAAAAAGAAACTCGGCCACGTGGGACACCGCCGCCCGGTACGGCAGCTCGTTTTTCCTCGCAAGTAAAGTCACGACAAAGGCTTCGACGTCTGTCGCCGAAGAGCGAAGCGCCGGTTTGATCAAGCGCACAGAGGAGTCGCTATCGCGCTTCAGCGCAGGATCACAGTTACATATAGGCTCCCTTGTGTTCAGCTCCGAGGCTGTCCCGAAGGGAAACACCTTGTGGACCAACCAACCAGTGAGGGGTTGAATAAGATCACTCATATTATTGCCTCCACTCCCGATTCCGCCGGCGCACAGACTCAGCGGAAATATGGTTTCCCACAGCCGCTTCGCTGCCGATGTGGAGTCCGCATTCCTTGGTATCGGGATGCTCCCACCACCATCGACCGGCACGGATGTCTTCTCCAGGTTTGACCGCTCTGGTGCAAGGGGCGCAGCCGATACTGGGATACCCTTTCTCGTGCAGCGCGTTGAAGGGCACTGCGTGGCTCCGGATATACGCCCAGACATCCGGGCCGGTCCAATCCGCCAGGGGGTTGAACTTATGAAGCTCGTTGTCATGGTCAAAACCGGACACCGACAGTTCCTTGCGGGTCACCGCCTGCTCACGGCGCAGTCCGGTAACCCAGGCTTTTTTCCCGGCGAGCGCGCGGCGCAGGGGCTCCACCTTGCGCACTTCGCAGCAGGCCTTGCGCAGCTCGACGCTTTGATAGAAGGAGTTGGGGCCGTGCTCGGAAACGTAGCGCTCCACGGAGCGGGTGTCCGGATAATAGATGCGCAGCCGCACCCGGTAGCGGTCCACCACTTCCCGCATGAGATTATGGGTTTCCTCCGGCAGGCGTCCGGTATCCAGAGTGAAAATTTCGATACCCGGATAATGGCCGGCGACCAAGTCGGTCAACACCATGTCCTCGGCGCCGAAGCTGTTGGCAAAGGCGGCCGGCGAATAGTCGCGTTCGATCTCGGCGAGCAGTGTCCTGACTTGCTCGATTTTCTCTTCGAGACTCATTTCAAATTTCCTCTACAATTGTATGCGCCTTGCAACCGCCGCAACGACTGTCCCAGTAAGTAATTGTATTTACAGGCTTTTTTTATTTTATGTTGTACACTTTAGAAGTAAAAACACCATACCTAATAATACCTATCAGATTACTTAGAATTATTTATACAAAAAAAGTTGCGCTGTCAATAGCAAAAACCATCTCCTAAGCGGATTTTTCTCCGGCTCGAAAGGTTGCGCTATGTCAACTTGGCGGCTGCTTCCAGACATAGCTGGACATTTTCTCCGCCTTGGGGTAATGGGAGATTGAACTAATTGGGTATACGAAGGGTCAACGGGAGAAAACATGAAGCGAAGCAGCGAGCGAATCTTGACGACCCATGCGGGGAGCTTGCCGCAACCGAACGACTTGAAGCAGATGCACGCGGTGAAGGACAGCGGACAGCCCTGCGACGAAGAGGCTTTTGCTAAACGGGTCCGCAGCGCCGTGGCGGACGTGGTGAAAAAGCAGATCGACTGCGGGCTCGATATCATCAACGACGGCGAAGTCGGGAAATCCAGCTTTTCCCGCTATGCGCGCGAACGTCTCAGCGGTTTCGTCGAGCGGGAGGCGAAACCGGAAGAGCGGGCCTCGATGATCTTCGCCCGCGACATGGTGGAATTCGGTGACTACTTCCGCAAGCGGTTCGGCACGGTGCGCGGCGAAAATGTGAAGCGGGTTTTCTGTAACGGCCCGCTCAAGTATATCGGCCACGCCGCTTTGCAAGCAGAGATCGAGGATTTCAAAGCCGGACTTCAAGGGATGAAGTTCGAGGAAGCGTTTCTTCCCGCCATCGCCCCCGGCACCATCGAGCATTGGATGAAAAACGATTATTACCCCAACGACGAGGCCTATCTCTTCGCCATCGCCGAAGCGATGAGAGACGAATATAAGGCCATCGTCGACGCCGGCTTCCTCCTGCAGATCGACGATCCCGATCTGCCGGACGGTTGGCAGTTTAACGTGAACATGACTGTGCCCGAGTACCGAAAATACGCCGAGCTGCGCGTCGACGCGCTCAACCACGGGCTGAGAGATATCCCGCCGGAGAAAGTGCGCTTTCACACCTGCTGGGGCAGCTACCACGGCCCGCATAAATACGATATCCCGCTTAGAGATATCGTCGACCTTATTTTAAAGGTGCGCGCGGACACCTACTCCATCGAGGCGTCGAACCCGCGCCATGAGCACGAGTGGCGCGTGTGGGAAGAGGTGAAGTTTCCTGAAGGCAAGGTGCTCGTGCCGGGCGTGGTCGGACACGCCACCGACATCGTGGAACACCCGCAGGTGATCGCAGACCGGCTGGCGAAATATGCCAAACTCGTGGGTCGGGAAAACGTTATGGCCGGCACGGACTGCGGACTTGGGCCGCGAGTGGGTGATCCGCAGATTGCCTGGGCGAAGTTCGAAGCGATGGCCGAAGGCGCGCGCCTCGCCACCAAGCAGCTTTGGGGAAAATGAGTTGTCTTTTCAAGGAATCCGAAGTCTGGCACTGCTAAATGGCTCGGACTAAATTGAGCGCGTTATTTAAAGGAGGACTGCCTATGAAACTGCGACGGAATCTACAATGGCTCGTTATTGCTGGCTGTCTTGTCGGAGTGCCGTTCTTGCTCGCTTCCGCTCAAGCCCAGCAGATGCCAAAGTCTGTGACTATCGGCTCCAACCCGCCGGGTACGGTCTTCTACGCTGTTGGCAGCGGGATATCCAAAGTCCTGAGTGAAAGCCTACCTTTCCAAGCGGTCGTTCAACCCTATTCGGGCTCGAGCACCTTTCTGCCGCTGCTGAACAGCGGCGAAATAGACTTTGGCATCAACAACGCAGTGGATATGGGGCTTACTTATAGAGGGCCTAACTTCAATATCGGTGGCCGAAACCCCTTTCCCCACACTCCCAATGCTCGCCTTGCGATGCGAGGGGCACCGTTAATCATCAGCTTGCTCGTTAAGAAGGATTCGCCTTTCAAGTCCATCCACGACGTCAAAGGCAAACGGGTCACAGGAGAATATCCAGCCCACCTGGCAGTCTGGTACAACATGTATGGGGCACTGGCTGCTGGCGGCCTGACCTGGAGCGACGTGAAAGTTATTCCGGTACCAGCAGTCAATGACGGAGTAGACGCTTTGGTTCAGGGCCGGGCCGAAGTCACCATAATGGCCGTGAACGCAGCTAAGGTCCGAGAGGCGGACGCCGCTGTGGGAGTCCGGCACCTCTCGACCGACTGCTCCTCCGAGGGAGATGCACGCGTCCGCAAGGCGGTCCCGGGATATTATGCGCGGCTTATGAAGGCCGGGACTGCTGCAGCCATGGTGGAGGATACCTGCACTATCGCCTATGATATCTACCTGACTACTCATAAAGCTGCTCAAGATCAGGTTATCACTTCTACCCTCAAAGCGATCTGGGACAACGTGGGAAAACTCCTTCCCATACATCCAATTTTCAAAGAGTGGACCAGAGAGCGCGCGGTGGACCTTGACGTGGTCATTCCTTATCATCCCGCAGCCGTTCAGTTCTACAAGGAGCGCGGGCTCTGGTCGGCGAAAATGGACGAGGCACAACGCAAGCTTCTTGCCCTGAACCCTTAATGTCTTACGGCCGCTTCACCGGAGGAGGCACGCGTGAGTGACGATTTTGCTCCGACCATAAAGTTTCGGTCGCTCAGCGGACTCTCAAAAGGAGTTGTGAGGGTCTTGATCTTTGCCCTCACGCTGTTGGGCTCCCTCTGGGCGCTGGAAGTCCATAACAGCCTTTCGTGGGCCTTTTTCAAAGAGCAGTACCTTAGCCTCTTCCTGGCCATAGCCTTAGGAAGCATCTTCCTTGGGGTCAAGGCGCGGGCGAGGGAGCACCATGATCGTGTCCCGTGGTACGACTGGCTCCTCGCAGCACTCGGCCTACTCGTTGGCGGCTATGTAACTGTCATGTATCCCACCATCGCTTACCGACTCGGCGTCCTCTCCCCGGACCGGTGGCTCCTGGGCGGCTTGGCCATTTTGCTCATCCTCGAAGCCACGCGCCGCCTCGTGGGGTGGAGCTTGGTATCGCTGGCCGTTGTATTTATCCTTTACGCCAAGTTCGCGTACCTCTTTCCAGGCCAGCTCTACGCCAAGGGATCCTCCTGGGAACGAATTGCCAGCTACCTTTACCTGGACGCAAGCGGCCTCTTTGGTTTCCCTTTGGCGGTCGCGGCAAGCGTGGTGGTGGCTTTTATCTTCTTCGGCCAAGCCCTTTATGCAGTTGGGGGCGATAAATTTCTGACCGGGCTGGCCCTCTCCGCAATGGGCCGCTTTCGAGGCGGCCCGGCCAAGGTCTCCGTCCTCTCCTCATCCCTCTTTGGGACCGT